>NZ_CEZBFX010000125.1:0-13724 GCF_982964205.1 Roseofilum sp.
AGCCCAACCCATCATCATTGTTCCTTCTCCCCTTATCCCGAACTCAGGTTAGTTAGCATGATTCGACCCTTACTGCCACAGGAGAAGAGAGACAATGGCTTAGAGTGACTTCAAAACCGATCAAAGGCTTAAATGTTTGCGTGCAGCTCTTCTAAATTAAAATTAGACTGAACCACTTCACCATCCCTAAACCAAATAACGCGGTTGGTGAGTCGAGCCACATCCGGTTCGTGGGTAACCATCACAACCGTCATGCCATTGCGGTTAAGTTGGGTAAAAATATTCATCACTTCTTCAGTCGTTTTAGTGTCTAATGCACCCGTTGGTTCGTCTGCAAGCAAGACAACGGGACGATTGACAATAGCTCTAGCGATCGCCACCCGTTGCTGTTGTCCCCCAGAGAGTTGATTGGGTTTATTTTTCATCCGATTTTCTAAACCCACTTGCTTTAAGGCTTCTGCTGCTCGTTCTTGACGTTCGCGCCCTTTAATTCCAGCATAAACCATGGGCAACATCACATTTTCTAGGGCTGTTAATTGGGCTAATAAATGAAATTGCTGAAATACAAACCCCAGTTTTTGATTGCGAATGCTAGCTAGTTCCTGTTTGGGCAACTGAGCCACATCTGTACCATCTAGATAATAGTGTCCTGTAGTGGGACGGTCTAAACAGCCAATAATATTCATGGCGGTGGATTTTCCAGAGCCGGAAGGCCCCATAATCGAGCAATATTCCCCCGATTTAATCGTCAAACTCACATCAGCGATCGCCTGAACTTCCACATCGCCCATTTTATAGACTTTTGAGATCTGTTCTAAGCGAATAATATCTTTTTTTTCTAATTCCTGATTCATGGATTTTATTTTCTCTATTTAAGCACTACGCAAGGCAACAATAGGATCAAGTTTAGCCGCTTGTCGGGCGGGAAACACACCAAAAAACAAGCCAATGGTTCCGGAAACACCCACGGCTGTGGCAATAGCAAGTAGGGAAACTTCTGCGTCTAAAGCAGTTAAGCTACTAATGACCCAAATGCCACTAATCCCCAATCCCGTGCCAATTAATCCGCCCATAACCGATAAAATAATAGCTTCGATCATAAACTGAATTAAAATATCTTGCTCTGATGCTCCAATCGCCTTTCTTAACCCGATTTCTTGAGTTCGTTCGGTCACAGACACCAGCATAATATTCATAATGCCAATGCCACCCACCAGCAAGGAGATACCAGAAATTGCCGCCAGTAGGATAGTTAAAGCTCCGGTAATACTGCCTAAAATATTCATTAATTCCTTCTGGGAGCGCACCGTAAAATCATCTTCATCGGTAATGTTATGCCGGAACCTGAGCAAGTTTTCAATCTGGAACTTGGCCGCATTCATCCGATCTTCGGTCTCAATGGAAATAGAAATTGAACCCACCTGCGTCCCATAGGGGGAAGTATTCCCGCTAATGCGGTTCGTCAGGGTTGAGAGGGGAATATAGGCTGCCATATCCATGTTATCGCCAAAGGATGAACCCTTGGGTTGCATCACGCCAATAATGCGAAAACTAATCGATTTTAAGCGTATGGTTTCTCCAACTGGATTGCGATTTCCAAATAAGCTGGTGGCTAACTCCGATCCAATAGCAACCACCGTTTCTCGACGCTTGATATCTAATTCATTCAAAAAGCGACCGTTGGCTATCTCTAAGCTGCGTACCGTAAGGAATTCTGGGGTCGTTCCAGTAATGGAAATGGCCACATTATTTCCTTGGTAACTAATCGTTTCCCTCACGCTTAACCTGGGAGCAACTGCTTCGACTGAGGGGACTTGTTCGGCGATCGCCTCGGCATCCTCTAGGACTAAGGTTTGCGGCGCTACAATACTCTGTCTCTGAGCATTGGGATTTCCGGGTATGACAAATAAAACATTGGGGCCTAAAGAACCGACTTGGTTAGTGACATAGTTTTGGGTTCCTTCACCAATGCCAATCATGGCAATAACAGACGAGTTACCAATAATAATGCCCAGCATGGTTAGGGTGCTTCGCATTTTATTCCCGAGGAGGGTTTTACCCGCAATTTTGATGCTCTCTAGGATATCCATAATCTCTACTCGATCTCTCGATTAATAATTTCATTCAGGGTTTTGCCATCGGGTAATTCCACAAACACGGGTTGACCGGGTTCAATACCCTCTAAAATTTGGATCTGATTGCCTAACAAGGGGCCAATAGTTACGGGTTGAAATTGGGGAAGATCGCCATCCCCAGGTACTAACACCCCAGTTTCTCCCTGATTCGTAATAATAGCCACGGTGGGAACGACTAAGGCATTGGTGAGTTCATCGCCGACAAAAGATAAATCCACATTCATCCCCGACTGGAGCAACTCTAATCCCGTTTCAATTTCTACGCGCACTTGAAATAGGGTGACATCCCGTTCTTTAATAGCTTCCGGGGCAATCAGATGAACGCGACCTTCAAAGGTGCGATCGGGATAGGCATCGGCAATAATTTCTACTTTTTGATTGGGGTAGATTTGACTAATGTCAGCTTCTGGTACTTTGGCTAAAACTTCCAACCCTTGAGCTAAAGCAACAATAGAGGTTGAGGTCGCTGAGTCCGCTGAAGATGCTGCGGTGACTGGAGTAACAAAGGCTCCCGGTTCGGCATATTTCTGCACAATTAACCCAGAAAACGGTGCTTTAACTTCCGTATCTTCAAGTTGCACTTGATAGTATTGCAGATTGGCTTTTCCTTCAGCCAGTTGTGCCTGGGCTTGGGCAATATCTTCAGGGCGAGTACCATTGATTAGGCGGTCTAGGGCAGCTTGGGATTCGGCGACGGTGGCTTTGGCTTCAGCAATGTCTTCAACTCTAGAACCATTTTGCAGGCGCTCCAGACGGCGCTGGGCTTCGATCGCCCCGGCTTGGGTTTGCTCTAGATAAGCTTGGGCGCGACGGCGATCGTCCAGTCGTTGATCCAGTTCATCCCTAGAAATGGCTCCCTCATCAGCAAGGCGTTGATTTCGGTCTGCTCGTTCTTGGGCTAAGTCTAAACGAGATTCGGCTTCAGCGACCATAGCTCTAGCACGGTTGAGGGAGGCTTGAGCTTCGGCAATGTCTTCCGAACGGCTCCCTGCTTGCCGTTCCGCTAACGTGGCTTGGGTGCGTCTGAGTCTGGCTTGAGCTTCAGCAATATCTTCCGAACGGTTTCCGGCGATCGCCTTATCGAGTTCTGCTTGGGTGCGGGTTAATCTCGCTTGAGCTTGTCGTAGTTGGGCTTGGAGTTCCTCTCTTTCCATGCGGGCGATCGGTTGTCCTTGTTCCACGCGATCGCCTTGTTCCACATAGAGTTCGGCTAATCTCCCTTGCACTTTGGGACTGACATTAACGCGCCGAACCGGTTGCACCACACCACTAGCATTAATACGAATGGTTAGCGTAGCCGCTTCAGCAGGAATGGTTAGGGAGGCGATCGCCTCCGCTTGAGTCGTAGAACGACCCGTGCTGAGATAGACAATCCCAGTTGCGCTAACTACCGAAACAGCCACCAGTCCCAACAGCCAAGGGAGAGGCTTTTCAAGTTTGGGGTGGATAAGTGGCAATTGCATGATTTGAATATTCCTTAAGAATCAGGGCAAGTGAGTTCTGTCAATTGAATTAGGTTCGGGTTGAATAGGCATTAACCCATACTTTTAGGGTAGACTGGTTTCCCCTCTTCTGGGCAAATGAGTCAGACATTTTCCGAACTGGATCGTGGGGGATTTCCCAACTCCGTGATGGGGAATTAACCCATTTTTCTAACCTAGAGCTTGTATTGTTTAGGGTCTAAGCCTTGAAGCGGTATGCCATAGAAGAGAGAATCCTTATATATGGTATAATCCGAACGCTATCAAGTTTATGTTATTTTTTTGATCGTCCAAATGAACCGACATTTATTGTTTCAGGGAGTATCTCTAACCGCTGCTTTATCTATATTTACAATTGGGATTACTCAATCCTTCGTTCAAGGTTCAGAGGGTGAACACCATCATCAAGGAGGTCATTCCCATGGACGGATCGAAATCACTCCAGGACAACCCATTCCTCAAGTTAATTTGATTGTTCATCCGGATCAAAAAGCGGGTTGGAATCTAGAAATTCAAGTGGAGAATTTCCAATTTGCTCCCCATCATGTTAATCAACCTCATCAACCCGGAGTAGGTCACGCCCATTTATTGATTAATGGAGAAAAAATAACCCGAATTTACGGATCGTGGTACTATCTAAAGGAACTCCCCCCCGGAAATCATGAAGTTACTGTGGTTTTGAGTAGCAACAATCATGACGATTTTGTCTTTCAAGGCCAATTGATCCAAGATACAAAAATGATTAATCATTAATTCTGTACTTGTAGAGTGCAACAACCGTTGAACCTGAGAATGCACAGAGCGAGTTAGGAAGAGGTTTACGACGCAACATCTTTCTGGGCAATTTTTGAAAATAAAAGCTTTGTGCAGAAGCCTACGGCCTAGAATAAAGAGAAGCGACCCAACCGAAGTGCGAAGGAGGATTATTTCATGACTCAAAGTGCGGAAAAAATCATCTTACCGCCTCCTTTCCCAGACCATACGCAACTGCCAGAGGAGGATGGTACTTTTGTGAAAAATTTTCAGGAGCATCCCCAGAGTATTCTACTCACTGACTCTATTGGGCCGGTTTTAGAACAGCAACATCCAGATGGGCAATATGCGATCGGTCAAGATAGTGGTATTTATTGGCGAGAAACCGACCCCCCCCAAGATGGAGCCGAAGCGCCAGATTGGTTTTATGTGCCTAATGTCCCTCCAGATATCAATGGACAATATCGTCGTTCTTATGTCCTCTGGCGGGAATTGATCGCCCCACTTATTGCTCTGGAATTAGCCAGTGGAAATGGGAATGAGGAAAGAGACACGACAGCTTTATCCCAACAGAATTTAGAGGAGAAAAAACGACCGGGAAAATTTTGGGTGTATGAGAATATTATCCGGATTCCCTATTATGGGATTTATGTGATTCAAACGGGAGAATTGGAGGTGTATAACCTGATTCGTGGCTCTTACGAGCGCATGAGTCCGAATGAGAGAGGACATTATCCCATTGAGCGATTGGGAGTCGAGTTAGGGTTATGGCAAGGAAACTACCAGAATCAGCACCAACTTTGGTTGAGATGGTGGGATAGTGAAGGGAATTTGCTGCTGACGGGATGGGAGCAAAGTGCCCTAGAACAGATGCGGACTGAACAAGCGAACTCTCGCGCCGAGCAAGCCGAATCAGTTGCTCAAACTGAGCGGGAACGTGCCCAGGAAGCTGAGTCTCGCGCCGAGCAAGCTGAACAAGCTCAACAGGGAGCGATTTCTCGTTTATTAGCGATGGGACTGAGTGCAGAGCAAGTGGCTGAAGCACTTAATTTAAGTGTGGAACAAGTGCAGTCAATTCAACACTAATCTCTTGTACCTTTAGGGGTCAACGGCTGTTGACTCCTATAATGCTGATTACGCAGTTTGATTGACTCTGAAGCAGATTCAAGTAAATATACAGAATTTTGTGCTGTTATGGAGTACGCTATTCAATCCCCAAAGCCATGTACCACAATCCTATTCCCTATTCCCTAGCGCAAAGCGCTATATCTTTTGAGATACAATGATAGGAACTTTATTGAGAATGGGACAAGATAAAGGTTTGTGAAGAAATAGCGACAATTACTTATTGAAGTTCTCTGATTTAATTGAGATTCAATGAATTACGATGGTTCTTGAAGAATTATTTCATTAGCGTTAAACCTAACCGCTTCAGTTTTACGCTTAATCTTAGTTGAAATCCTACCCCAACGGAGATAACCCATGAAGCTTGCTTACTGGATGTATGCTGGCCCAGCTCACATTGGCACCCTTCGTATTGCCAGTTCGTTTAAGAATGTCCATGCTATTATGCACGCTCCCCTTGGCGATGACTATTTTAATGTGATGCGATCGATGTTGGAACGAGAGCGGGACTATACTCCAGTAACGGCTAGTGTAGTGGATCGGCATGTTTTGGCCAGGGGATCTCAGGAAAAAGTGGTTAATAATATTGTTCGTAAGGACAAAGAAGAGCGTCCAGATTTGATTGTTCTGACTCCGACTTGCACCTCTAGCATTCTGCAAGAAGATTTAGAGAACTTTGTGGAACGCGCAACCCTGGATGCACAAGCGGATGTGATGCTGGCGGATGTGAATCATTATCGGGTGAATGAGTTGCAAGCGAGCGATCGCACTCTCCAGCAGGTTGTCCAATTTTACCTCAACAAAGCCAAAAAACAGGGAACGCTGCCGGAAGGCAAAACGGAGAAGCCTTCGGTGAATATCCTGGGGTTAACGACTCTTGGGTTTCATAATCAACATGATTGTACAGAGTTAAAGCGCCTGATGGCCGACTTGGGAATTGAAGTCAATGAAGTGATTCCCGAAGGCGCATCCGTGCATAATCTGAAGAATTTAACCCGCGCTTGGTTTAATTTAGCCCCCTATCGGGAAGTGGGGTTAATGACGGCTGAGTATCTGCAATCTGAGTTTGGAATGCCCTATGTGGATATTACGCCCATGGGAGTAGTGGAAACAGCTCGCTGTATCCGCAAAATCCAGCAAGTACTGAACGAGCAAGGTGTTGATGTAGACTATGAAGAGTTTATCGAACATCAAACTCTGTATGTTTCCCAAGCCGCTTGGTTTTCTCGCTCCATCGACTGTCAGAATTTAACGGGTAAAAAAGTGGTTGTGTTTGGTGATAATACCCATGCTGCGGCGATGACCAAGATTTTAGCACGGGAAATGGGCGTGCATGTGGTTTGGGCGGGAACCTATTGCAAATATGACCAAGATTGGTTCCGGGAACAGGTAAGCGAATATTGCGATGAGGTGATTATCAGCGAGGATAATGGGGAGATTGGGGATGCGATCGCGCGGGTGGAACCGGCGGCTATTTTTGGCACACAGATGGAGCGACATGTGGGTAAACGCTTAAATATTCCCTGTGGCGTTATTGCTGCTCCGATTCATATTCAAAATTTCCCCATTGGCTATAAACCGTTTATGGGCTATGAAGGAACTAATCAAATTGCCGATTTGGTGTACAATTCCTTTACCCTGGGCATGGAAGACCACTTGCTGGAAATCTTTGGCGGTCATGATACGAAAGAAGTAATTCACAAGGGGATTTCTGCCGATTCCGATCTCAACTGGACAAAAGAGGCAAAAGCTGAACTGAACAAGGTTCCAGGCTTTGTGCGCGGTAAGGTGAAACGGAATACGGAGAAATTTGCCCGCGATCGCGGTTTAGATCGGATTACGATTGAAGTGATGTACGCTGCCAAAGAAGCAGTGGGGGCATAATAATAAAAGATTAGGGGGGAAATGGCTCATTCCCCCCTAAGATTATCCGTCAATAGTCCCGTGCCTATCAAGGATTGATTAGTGGCAAGATTAAACAGAAATGGTATGACCAGCGCCCACGGGGATCATCTGTTCTCCGGTTAAACTAAAGGCGCGAGTTTCTGTAATTTTCACCTCCACCAATTGACCTTTGAGTTGGTGAATATCCCCAGGAAAGAAGGTTAAGCGGTTGCCATCGGTGCGTCCCATGACTTGGGTTTGATCCTTGGGATTTTGGTCTTCAACTAGGACAGTTTCCATGCGACCGAGATAGCGCTGCGATCGCTCCTGTGCTTTAATGGCGACTAGATGATTCAGTCGTTGTAGGCGATCGCTCTTCACTTCTTCGCTTAACTGATTGTCCCATACTGCTGCCTCCGTACCTGGTCTCGGAGAATAGGCTGCTGTATTTAATTGGTCGAAAGCAATATCATCAACCAACTCTAGGGTATGCTCAAATTGC
The DNA here is from genome assembly GCF_982964205.1 of Roseofilum sp. NCBI lineage: Bacteria > Bacillati > Cyanobacteriota > Cyanophyceae > Desertifilales > Desertifilaceae > Roseofilum > Roseofilum sp. The sequence continues at coordinate 7,881 of NZ_CEZBFX010000125.1, forward strand.
TCCTCCGTTTCCCCTGGAAATCCCACAATGGCATCCGCACTAATCGACGCATCCGGCATATAGTCGCGAATCTTGTCAATAATCCGCCGATAGCGCTGATGGGTATACCCGCGCCGCATCGCCTTGAGAACATCATTATCCCCAGACTGAAAGGGAATGTGAAAATGCTTACAGACCTTCGGCAATTCTGCACAAGCGCGAATTAACCGCTCCGTGAAGTAGCGGGGGTGACTGGTAGCAAACCGAAGGCGCTCAATGCCTTCCACATCATGGACGAAATAGAGCAAATCGGTAAATGTATTCTCCCGTCGGCCTTCGGGGGTGATTCCGGGTAAATCGCGACCATAAGCGTCAATATTCTGACCCAATAGCGTCACTTCCTGATATCCCTGTTGGCCCAACTGTTCCATTTCTTCCCGAATAGCCTGGGGAGTCCGAGATTGTTCCACCCCTCTCACTCCCGGAACCACGCAATAGGAACAGCGCTCATTACAGCCATAAATCACATTTACCCAAGCCGTAATCTTACTATCGCGTCGGGGTTTAGTGATATCTTCCATAATGTGAACCGGTTCCGTCGCCACCACTTGGTTCCCTTCTAGGACTTGCTCTAATAAATCCCCCAAGCGGTTAGCATGTTGGGGACCCATGACCAAATCGAGTTCCGGAACCCGACGCAAGAGTGCTTCCCCTTCCTGCTGGGCAACACATCCAGCCACAATCAAGGTTAAATTTGGATTTTCCTGTTTGCGTTTGGCTTGTCTTCCCAGATACGAATAGACTTTTTGTTCGGCGTTATCACGAATGGTACAGGTATTGTAGAGAATTAAATCTGCTTGATAAGGGTCTTCCACGGATTCAAAGCCGATATCGTCTAGAATGCCAGCCATCCGCTCCGAGTCGGCTTTGTTCATTTGGCATCCAAAGGTAGTAATGTGATAACGACGGTGGGTCATAAGGTTTTAGCGTTGATAGTCAAGTACCATTTTTAATTTTACAGTTTTAATTTTTAATTGATATGACTGTTCCGAATTGGATTACGTTTTCTCGCTTGCTGGGGGTTCCGTTTCTGCTCTATGGTTTGCTCGAACCGACGGTAGAGTATCGCTGGTTTTGTTTGGCGGTGTTTTTGGTGGCTGCGGGAACGGACTGGTTGGATGGCTATTTGGCCAGGCGCTTAAATCAAGTCAGCGAGATGGGTAAGTTTTTAGACCCTTTAGTGGATAAGCTGTTGGTGTTAGCGCCGTTATTATCTTTGGTGGAGTTGGGGGAAGTCCCAGCTTGGGGAGTATTTCTAATTTTAGCGCGGGAATTGGCGATCGCCGGATGGCGCGTCAATCAAACCACGGTATCTGGCGCGAATATTTGGGGCAAGCTGAAAACGGTAGTGCAAATTGCTGCTATTGCTTTCCTAATTGCCCCAACTCCAGTTTCTTGGACTCTACCCATCTTAATCCTCTTTTGGAGTGCTGTTGCCTTAACCTGGATTTCAGGATTAATTTATATTTGGCCTCAAGCTTCAAATGAGTAAACAAAGATCGGTAACCTGCGAAAAACTTGTTCGGCAAACTGGCGCTCGCATTCTAGGATTGCTTATTCTACGATAAAAGCGTTTCGAATGGCGATCGCTTGGGAACTTGAAGTGCTTCTGTTATTTGAGAATACAAATAAGTTATCACTGTTTCAGTCTTCATTGAAGCCACGGGCTTGTCTCAGTGATTTTACTGAAAAATATGAGGTTTTATCTAAAAATCAACACTTCTGATAATTTTCTAGAACTAATTATACATTTCTTTTCTTGAAGTTCCTTGAACTGTGGTGGGGTTAGTTCAGAAGTACTGGAATTAATTGATTTTTGCCATTTTCTTCCATGCATCAAACAAAAGCATGGCTCCTTTTGCCTTAAAATCAGAAAGGCACACTCTGTTGCGAATCGATCATGGCTGCACCTTCTGACTGTCCGTTTTCCCCCCAAGACATTGCCTCTGAGGGGCTGAAACCCTCGGAATATGAGGAAATTGTTCAACGCCTCGGTAGACACCCCAACAAGGCGGAACTGGGGATGTTTGGGGTAATGTGGTCGGAGCATTGTTGCTACAAAAACTCCCGTCCGCTGCTGAGTCAGTTTCCGACAACAGGCGATCGCATCCTCGTCGGTCCTGGAGAAAACGCGGGAGTCGTGGATCTCGGTGATGGACTGCGGTTAGCGTTTAAGATTGAGTCCCATAATCATCCCTCGGCGATCGAACCCTTTCAAGGGGCAGCCACGGGAGTTGGCGGTATTCTTCGCGACATCTTCACCATGGGCGCTCGACCCATTGCCGTCCTCAATTCCCTGCGCTTCGGTTCCCTGGAAGATAGCCGCACTCGTCGCATTTTTACCGGGGTTGTGGATGGTATTGCCCATTATGGGAATAGTGTGGGCGTACCCACCGTGGGCGGCGAAGTTTATTTTGACCCCGCTTATACCGGGAATCCCTTAGTGAACGTTATGGCACTGGGATTGATGGAAACCCCGGAAATTGTCAAATCCGGAGCCTCTGGCAGGGGTAACCCGGTTCTCTATGTCGGTTCGACGACCGGGCGCGATGGCATGGGGGGGGCGAGTTTTGCCAGTGCCGAACTCAGTGAAAGCTCCATGGACGATCGCCCCGCAGTGCAAGTTGGCGATCCGTTCATGGAAAAATCCCTGATTGAAGCCTGTCTGGAAGCCTTCAACACCGGGGCAGTGGTGGCGGCTCAGGACATGGGAGCTGCCGGAATTACCTGCTCGACCTCAGAAATGGCAGCGAAAGGGGGAGTCGGCATTGAGCTGGATCTCGATAAAATTCCCGTGCGCGAAACGGGCATGGTTCCCTACGAGTATTTACTGTCGGAATCGCAAGAGCGAATGTTATTTGTAGCCGACAAAGGTCGAGAGCAGGAATTGATTGACATTTTCCATCGCTGGGGACTGCAAGCCGTGGTTGCGGGCGAAGTGATTGATGAACCCATTGTGCGGATTCTGTTTCAAGGGGAAACGGCTGCGGAAATTATGGCTACGGCACTCTCAGATAATACGCCTATTTATCACCGGGAATTGATGGCCGAGCCGCCGGAATATGCCCAAACTGCTTGGCAATGGACGGAGGCTCAACTGCCTGAGTGTACGGCTGAAGGGATTGAAATTGGGGGCAAGTTCAAGTCCTGGAAAGAGTGCCTGCTGGATCTTTTGGATACACCGATGATCGCCTCTAAGCAATGGGTCTATCGCCAATATGACCATCAGGTACAGAATAACACGGTGGTTTTTCCCGGTGGCGCGGATGCCTCGATTATCCGGTTGCGTCCGGTGAATGACGGCGCTGAACCTCAACCCTTGCCGTCCGTGCAATCCGGGGTGGCTGCGACGGTGGATTGTAATTCCCGCTACGTCTATCTCAACCCCTACGAAGGGGCGAAAGCGGTGGTGGCAGAAGCGGCACGGAATCTAAGCTGTGTGGGGGCAGAACCCATCGCTGTTACTGATAATCTCAATTTTGGCTCTCCCGAAAAGCCCATTGGCTATTGGCAACTGGCAGAAGCCTGTCGGGGACTTTCGGAAGCTTGCGGGCAATTCTCTACTCCCGTTACTGGGGGGAATGTGTCCCTGTATAATGAGACCCTGGATAGTGCAGGAAATCCCCAACCCATTTATCCCACGCCTGTGGTGGGGATGGTGGGGTTAGTGCCCGATTTATCGCGGATTTGCGGTCAGGGATGGCGTAAAAAAGGCGATCGCATCTACCTGTTGGGTTCTGGTGTAAATCTGACCTTGGGCGCGTCCGAATATCTCGCTACTTTGCACAACACCATCGCCGGACAACCGCCAACCGTCGATTTTGACCTAGAACGTCAGGTGCAAGCCGCCTGTCGCCACGGCATTCGTCAGGGATGGCTCAACTCCGCCCATGATTGCGCCGAAGGCGGGTTAGCGGTTGCCCTGGCAGAATCTTGTATTGCCGGAGGCTTAGGAGCGCAAATTGAGTGTCCGTCTGGAGAGCAACGCCCGGATCTGAGTTGGTTTGGGGAAGGGTTAGCCCGCATTGTCGTCTCCGTTGCACCAGAGTCTGTCAGTGCTTGGGAAGCCTATCTTCAGGAACACCTGCCCCACCAATGGCAGGCTATCGGCACAGTGCAAGGGGAGACTTTGGAGATTAAGGGCATTTTAACGGCTACGGTGTCGGAAATGGGCGATCGCCACCAACAAGCCATCCCTCGCCGTCTCCACGTTTAACCCATTCCCTCCTGCAATTATCCCCCGTAGGGGCGGGTTAACCCCAAATCTATAACACCCACCGATAACTTACCTGAACCCGCCCCCACCAACGGCTTTTTCCAGATTACAGGCAGCAGGGAAGCGATCGCCATGACAACTGGCTACCAACCCAGATCAATTGTTCATTGTTCATTGTTCATTGTTCATTGATATTACTCCCAATACTCCTCGCACTCCTTCATCTCCTTATTATTACTCGTCAGATAGGGACGCACCCAACGACATCCCCGTGCAATTAACTCCTCTAGGGTTTCTACAGGCAATTGTCTAATGGTAACTGTATTGTCATCAATGGCAACAGAAGTAAGGGTGCGACCCTCTTCATCCCAAAGAATCCGCACCCGTCCTTGATGACCTCGAAATACGGCCAACTCCTGACCCATTCTTGTCCACACTCTCACCGTCCCATCTCGTGAACTGGTCGCCATGCGATCGCCATCGGGATGCCAAACTACATCAGTCACATCATCTGAGTGACCCTGTAATATAGTCGTCTGACCTGTCTCGACTGCCGTTATTTTGGCTGTGTTGCCAGTGCTGTGAGTTACCAAGTAGCGTTCGTCGGGAGAAAAGATCACTCTTCCCCAGATCGGAGCCTCGTGAGAAATGGTGTGCAGCGTTTGACCACTCTCAACTTCTGTGATCTTCACTGTGTTGTCATCACTGTCGGTGACTAGGTAGCGTCCGTTGGGAGAAAAGGCTACTCCCGTGACCCTATCCTCGTGAGAAATGGTGTGCAGGGTTTGCCCACTCTCGACTTCTGTGATCTTCGCTGTGTTGTCATCGCTGCCAGTGGCCAGGTAGCGTCCGTCTGGGGAAAAGGCTACTTCCCAGACCAAAGACTGGTGAGCAAAAGTGTGCAGGGTTTGCCCACTCTCAACTTCTGTGATTTTAGCCGTGTTGTCATCAGTGTAGGTTACCAGGTAGCGTCCGTTGGTAGAAAAGGTTACTGTCCTAAAAAACCCAGTGTCTTGTAAAAAGACCCAAGACTCGTGAGAAATGGTGTGCAGGGTTTGCCTACTCTCAACTTCTGTGATTTTAGCCGTGTTGTCATCGCTGCTAGTGGCCAGGTAGCGTCCGTCTGGGGAAAAGGCTACTTCCCTGACCCAAGACTCGTGAGAAATGGTGTGCAGGGTTTGCCTACTCTCAACTTCTGTGATTTTAGCCGTGTTGTCAAAGCTGCCAGTAGCTAGGTAGCGTCCGTCAGAGGAAAAAGCTACTCCCCAGACCCCATTCTCGTGAGAAATAGTGTGTAAGGTTTGCCCACTCTCAACTTCTGTGATCTTCGCTGTGTTGTCATCACTGCCAGTGGCCAGGTAGCGTCCGTCAGAGGAAAAAGCTACTCCCGTGACCCAATCCTGGTGAGCAATAGTGTGTAGGGTTTGCCTACTCTCAACTTCTGTGATCTTCGCTGTGTTGTCATTGCTGTAGGTGGTGAGGTAGCTTCCATCGGGAGACAAGGCTACTCCCGTGACCGAATCCTGGTGAGCAATAGTGTGTAGGGTTTGCCCACTCTCAACTTCTGTGATCTTCGCTGTGTTGTCATC
>NZ_CEZBFX010000126.1:0-13685 GCF_982964205.1 Roseofilum sp.
AGGAAAAGGTAAAAACGGTTTTTTCCTATTCCCTATTCCCTATTCCCTATTCCCTCGTCCTTTGACAACCAGCTTACAGCCTTAACTGATGACGAATGCCCATTGCCCATTCATGGTACCATAAGGCAACTTAATCCCTAGACTTGGTAACTCCTAAATCATGTCCACTCGTAACCGTTCTAACCGCCCCATTCTACTCGGTATTGTTGGTGATAGCGCTGCTGGTAAAACCACCTTAACCAAAGGAATCGCTCAAGCTCTTGGAGAAGACACCGTTACCGTTATTTGTACAGATGACTACCACCGATATGACCGTAAACAACGGGCAGAAATGGGCATCTCTGCACTGCACCCTGATTGTAACTATCTGGATATTATTCAACAACATCTAGGGCTATTGCGAACCGGTCAACCCATCCTCAAACCCATTTATAATCACCATACGGGGATGTTCGATCCTCCCGAATACATCGAACCCAAACGATTCGTAATTGTTGAAGGACTCTTGGGTTATTCCACCCGCATTGCCAGAGACAGCTTTGATGTTAAAGTATACCTTGCTCCTCCAGAGGAGATACGCGGTCAATGGAAAGTTAAGCGCGATACGCGCAAACGCGGATATACAGAAGAGCAAGTGATTGAACAATTACGCAAACGGGAACCTGACTCAGAGCAATTTATCCGTCCGCAACGCCAATGGTCAGATATTGTCGTTAGTTTCTATCCCCCAGAAGATCGTACCGAAGAAAATGACCTATTATTAAATGTGCGTTTAGTGATGCGCCCCACTATTCCCCATCCTGATTTTACCGGTATTTTAGAACCCAGCCGATCGCACCTGAGTTCTGCTATTCGTCTCGAATTAGACCGGGACATGAATAAACCCGTTGATGTCTTAGAAGTAGATGGTCATGCCAACAGCGAACAAGTCAAAGAACTGGAAAAAATCCTCTGTCATGATGTGCCTTATTTAGGCAAATTCTGTAGTTTAGAGGGGAATGAAGAAATTGGTAAGTTGGTGGGCACAACTGGCGAAATTCTGCAAAGTTATCCCTTGGCACTCACCCAACTATTGATTACTTATCATATGTTGAAAGCCGCCCATGTTGGTGAGTGAATTTCCATAATGCTCCCTTAAATAAGGGGTCCCCAGCCCCTTGTCTCCCATTTCCACTGCACAGAAAATGGGATAATCCCTTTTGATTTCTCCCTATCTCTCTCTAAATTTTGAATTAAAATGACGTATAGTATTCGGATGCTGGATCTGCCCACTAGCGAACGCCCGCGAGAGCGCCTCATTGAGCGGGGAGCCAGACATTTGACTACAGCAGAATTAATTGCGATTTTACTAGCAACTGGGCAAGGAAAAGGCAAATTATCAGCCATGGGATTAGGGCAACATCTGTTACAAGAGTTAAGCGAAAGTCAGCGCAACGCCCTAGAAGTTCTGCGTGATATTAGTCCTCAAGAATTAACTAAAATTCATGGTATTGGCCCAGCTAAAGCAACAACTATTTTAGCAGCGATAGAGTTAGGAAAACGGGTGTTTGAATGTCGCCCGGTTAAGCGAGAAATTAATAGTCCTGATGAAGCTGCGGCAGCCTTAAGTCATGAGTTGATGTGGCAAAATCAAGAAAAATTTGCGGTTTTATCCTTAGATGTTAAAAACCAAGTTTTAGCCACTAAAGTTATTACTATTGGTACAGCGACGGAAACCTTGGCTCATCCGAGGGAAATTTTTCGGGAAGTAATTCGTCAAGGAGCTAGTCGTTTGATTATTGCCCATAATCATCCCACAGGAAGCACAGAACCGAGTGAGGAAGATATTGAGCTAACCAAACAGTTATTGCAGGCGGCTCAGTTATTGGGTATTCCGTTGTTAGACCACCTGATTTTAGGTCAGGGTTCCCATCAGAGTTTGCGGCAAACTACGGATTTATGGGATAATTATCAAGAGTTTGGTTAAGCTTTATAATGTTGGCGTTACCTATCCTACTGAATATACAGCAGTTTCCTCTGCTATGAGGTACATTAATGACGGTTTTTAACAATATCTAGAACAGCTCAGAGCTTCTACCAAGTCTGTTGTTTGCTCCCCCTATCCCCCCATCACAGCGCAAAGCGCTGTATCGTTCTAAACTCAATTAATTATGCTACAAATTCCGCAACAAATCGCCCAAGAATTAGAGTTGAATCTCTCTCAAGTTGAGAATGTACTGCAACTGCTGCAAGAAGGGGCAACGATTCCTTTTATTGCTCGCTATCGCAAAGAACGAACGGGATCGCTCGATGAGGTACAGTTGCGAGAAATTGCCGATCGCTCCGTTTATCTGTCGGAGCTGGAAGCTCGGAAAAAGACTATTTTAGAGTCTATTGAGAGCCAGGGAAAACTAACAGATGCTCTCAAGGAAAAAATCGAAAATTGTCAGCAGAAAACGGAACTTGAAGACCTTTATTTGCCCTATAAACCCAAACGCAGGACTCGCGCGACTATTGCGAAGGAAAAGGGACTCGAACCCCTGGCACAACTGCTGCAAGATTTGAATACGTCCCAAGGCTCGGTCTCGTCTTTGGAAGAGTTGGCTCAATCCTATTTAAACTCAGAAAAAGGGGTGGAAACTGTAGAAGAGGCGCTCAAAGGAGCGAGTGATATTATTGCGGAACAAATTGCGGAAACGGCTGTTTTACGGACGCAAGTGCGGGAGAAAATGATTAAAACGGGGGCATTTGTTTCCCAAATTAAGAAGGATTATCCGGAGGGAACGACAAAATATGAGATGTATCGCAATTATAGCGCTCCAGTCAGTAAAATGGCGGCCCATAATTTGTTGGCTCTGTTTCGGGGAGAAGAGGAAAAGGTTTTAAAGCTGGATCTTGATGGCGATCGCGATAAAATCCTAGAGAACTTAGAAAGTCAGATTCTGCGTACCCGCAACCGGGTATTGCGTCCCTGGTTTCAGGAGGCGATTGAGGATAGCTTTAATCGGTTGATGAAGCCGTCTTTAACGTCGGATATTCGCGCTGAGTGTAAATTGGCAGCCGATATTGAGTCTATCCAAACGTTTGAAACGAACTTGCGCGAACTGTTGCTCTCTCCTCCGGCTGGAATGAAACCGACATTGGCAATCGATCCAGGATTTCGCACGGGATGTAAGGTAGCGGTATTGGACGAAACGGCGAAGTTTTTGGAGTATCAGGCGATTTTTCCCCACCAGGGAGAGCGCCAAAGACAGGAAGCAGCCAGGGTTACGATCCGGCTAATCGAGAAATATAGCATAGAGTTGATTGCGATCGGCAATGGTACAGCGTCTCGCGAAACCGATCAATTTGTAACAGAAGTGCTGAAGACTTTAGAGCGCAAACCGATTAAGGTAATGGTGAATGAATCGGGAGCTTCGATTTATTCAGCCAGCGATTTGGCGCGAGAGGAATTTCCGGATTTAGATGTGACGGTGCGCGGTGCAATTAGTATTGGTCGGCGGTTGCAAGATCCGTTGGCGGAATTAGTGAAACTTGATCCCAAATCGATTGGGGTGGGGCAATATCAGCATGATGTCAATCAGAAACTGCTCAAAAAACAGTTGGATGAAACCGTAGAGAGTTGCGTGAATTATGTGGGTGTCGATTTGAATACGGCTTCGATACAACTGTTGTCTTTTGTGTCAGGAATCACGCCCACGATTGCCAAGAATGTGGTCAAGTTCCGCGACGAAAATGGAGCGTTTAAGAATCGTCGCCAACTGTTGAAAGTGCGGAAGTTAGGGCCAAAGGCGTTTGAGCAAGCGGCGGGTTTTCTTCGCATTCGTGAGGGGGATAATCCATTGGACAATACGGCGGTTCATCCGGAAAGTTATGGCATTGTGCAACAGATGGTGAAGGATCTGAAGTTGCCATTGGCGCAAATTAGTGAAATTGCGGATCGGGTGTGTGAAATTGATTTACAAAAGTATAGGACGGAGGCGATCGGATTACCCACACTCAAAGATATTCTTAATGAGCTTCAGAAGCCCGGTCGCGACCCCAGAGCGAAATTTGAATACGCGACGTTTAGGGAGGGCATCAATGAGATTACAGACCTGAAAGAGGGGATGATTTTAGAGGGGGTGGTATCCAATGTAGTCAACTTTGGGGCGTTTGTGGATATTGGGGTACACCAGGATGGCTTAATTCATATTTCCCAAATGGCGGATCATTTTGTTAGCGATCCGAAGGATATTGTGAAGGTAGGACAAGTCGTAAAGGTGAGGGTTTTGGAAGTGAATGAGCAGTTGAAACGGATTGGTTTATCTTTGAGGGTTTAATGTCAACTTTAAATAAAATCGCTCTATTAAGGTTGTGCTTAATGAAAATTCATGAAATTTTGCTCAAGGGGTGATAAGGAGGCTCAATGCTAGAGAGAGTGGTGGGTTCAGGAGCAGATCGCTAAAAGAGTAAAGTGGTCGTGTAGAGACCACAAAAATTTAAAAATGCTTCCTCGATTGTACCAGAAAATCCTCGAACCTAATTTAAGTCGGACAGAATACTTAACCTTACAACGGCTAATCTGGGTAGTGCAAGGCTGCCGCAATGTAGCCCTCTCCAAACTAGCTCAAAGATTTCCCCAACCCAGAAAAGCAGCCAGTCGACTCAGAAGTCTTCAAAGATTTCTGAGTCGGGAATTTCTGAGTACGAAGAAATTGTGGTTCCCCTGGTAAAAGAATTATTAAGAGAAGAAGAAGAAAAAGCTCAGAACCGTCAGAGGAAGAAAGGACTATGGCACAAAGGATATATTTTATAGTCGATTCGATTAAGATTGATACAATCATGATTGGTCTATTGTAGGGTCGGGTTTCAAACCCGCCCCTACAACAATGTCTCATTGTTAATCGAATTCACTATAATTGAGGCACTATTAAGCACAACTTCAGAAAGAAATGGTCTTAATCGTAGATGAATCGCTGAACTGTATATGGCGATCGCCCTCCCAATCGGCAATCGCCTTTTATTCGTCCCTTCTACCCCCTCTCCCTCAACCAACAGTCTAAATCTTCTACACTCGTCCAATCGAGGATCGTAATCCCCAACTCATCTAAATCATCCAAAGACAACTGTTGCATTTGGGAGATCGCCGTTTCAGGAATTTCTCCAAACCGTCGCTGAAGTAGACGCAAAATTAATCCTAATGCTGCTTCAACCCGACCTTCCTCACGTCCTTGTTCTAACCCTTGTTCTAACCCTTGTTCTAACCCTTGTTCTAACCCTTGTTCTAACCCTTGTTCTAGCCCTTCTATCCTTGCTTGCACTACATAACCTTGCTGGTCAAGTATCCACCGTTCCTTTCGGTCTAACTCGTCAGCTTCCTTGACACTCAAATTGGCTCTATTGGCAATTCCCAACGCTTTGCCGATTTCTGGCACTTCTTCTAGAGAACTGGGAATCATCTGTAAATTAGGGGCTTCCTTCATAAAGTAGATCCATTTTTCCGTCAGTGTTTGTAATTCTTCCAGAGATTTATTAAATTTTCGTAACTCTACAAAGATCAGTTCAATCTGTTCGTCAGGATACTCGAATGATAAGGTTTTCTCTTTTAAGCCAAAGTGAGTAATAATGGGTTCCACCTCCGGGAATAGGGGAAAATCAGCGATCGTTAGAGCAATGACGGGTTGCAGTCCTACATAACGTTGACCGATGCTCAGTTGATTTCCATAAGTTTTAGCCCAGTTATACAAGACTCGCTTTTTGAAGGCCGGTACATTTAATACTTGCATCTCAATCAAGACAGTTGTACCGTTACCTAAGACAGCTTTCACATCAAGATAGCTATCTTTAAGGGTGCTAATATCCACTTGATTATAGGGATCGATAATTTCTAGGTCTTGAATTTCTGGATTTCCTGCATAAATTAGGGCATTTAAGAAGCTAATTAAAATATCTTTGCTTTCTTGGGAACCAAAGATCCGCTTAAAGGCGAAATCGGTTTTGGGACTGATAAATTCCATGATTATTTATCCTTTAATCACCAGTGTAGCCCTGTGTATTGAGAGCATTGCGTAAATCTTAATCTTCGTCCAATCGTGGCAAAGATAAGACAAAACTGGGTCATACACTTTCCCTGGATAGTAAACAATTATAGCACTTCGCGCGAGGGAAGAGGGTTGTGGAACCTGCCGATAGAGGATTGAACACTGTATTAATTATTCATGATTCATGAATAACTTCCACCATTCCCGTTTCCCCATCAATGCGAACCCATTGCCCATTATGCAACCGTTCCATAATGTTGGGAATATCCATAACGGCTGGAATTCCGTACTCTCGCGCCACGATCGCGCCATGGGATAGCCTTCCCCCAACTTCGGAAATCAATCCGCCTGCTTTTGCCAATACCAAAGACCAACCTGAATCCGTATAAGGAACAACCAAAATAGTATCGCTATCCACCGTTTCCACATTTTGTAACTGACGCATGATTTTTACCTGACCTTCCGCTTGTCCTGGACTTGCTCCAATGCCTGATAACGTTTGCCCTTCCTTTAATCTAGACTGACCAGAAGAGGTAATTCTTTTGATAGGTTGATTACCGTAAGCAACGTAAGGAATAGATTTCACTAATTTATCTTGGGCAAATGTTGCTCTGCGAGTTGCAATAATTTCTGGTATGCTGTCCGTCGATAAAAATGTATCGGTAGAGTGAGATAACACCGCTTGCACTTCTGGCAAAGTGAGGAAAAAGATATCTCCTTGAACCGGTAAAATCCCGGATTCGATCCAGAACTTTTCTAGGGCTAAGAAACTCCAACGCAACTGAGCTAACAATTGGCTGTAGATTTGAGTAACTTGACCCTTAAGATTTAAACGCACTTGCACCATTTGAATTTTAAGCCCTTTCGGTAAGGTTTTGGGGCGATCGCCTTTCATCTGATGTAACTGTTGCAAAAACATATCGCGCACCATCCTCGGATTATCCCGCCATCGAGGAACCGAAATATCCGTTGCTACCTCACTCAGATACCCATAATCCTCCATAAATTGGCAGAGCTGATCGATAATACTCTGACCGTCTGGCAATTCAGACAAACAACCAAACAAGGTTTCCGGGGTCTCTGTCTCCAAATGGGGCAGTAAATGGTGGGCACAGGTGGCCAACTCTTGCAATGCTTCGAGAGCAGCCACTTCTGGCATTTCTTGATAATCTAAATCCTGTTCAGAAACCTGAAACACGGCCTGCCTCAAGGCAAAACTCAAGGGGGATAAAATACTGTAATAAGTGGCACGCTTTAGGGTTTCTAAAATTAAATCCACGCGGTCTAAGCACTCTGAAGGGGTTTGAGGAACTTGTTTTTTTAATTGCTCTAATGTAGGGGAAAACCACTTATAGTTATCTCGCTCAAAAGTTTCTTCTAAAGACCATTCCCGTTGCAGAAGTCTCCATAATCCGGGAATCTGTTTGACGGTAGATGATAAGGGAGGGCGCGTAAACTTTGCTCCTCTGGTCAGAAACTCCAAGCTTTCGGGCGGTAGTCCCATCTTGCGGAAAATTTCTCCTAATAGGGAAGCATTAAAATAAGCGACGGAATGGTGTAGCGTAGCTAATTGATTTAAGTCTAAATTGGCAATTTTTTTTCCTAAAACAATGGCAAAAATATCGCGCCAAACGCCACAAGTGAGGGGTTGATTAATTGACCAGGTCAGGGGATGAATAAATCCGGGAATGACTTCGGCAGCGATTTTTCTCGTCCAAATTGGACTCAGGGTGGTAATGGGGCGAGTTTGCAAAAGCCAAAGTTGCTGACCATCATATGTCCATTCAATATCTTGGGGGATTCCGTGATAGTTGCCTTCAATTTGACGGGTTATTTGAGCCACTTGGTGAATTAAGGCGAGGGGAATACCCCCATCACCTTCTAAAATTTGGGTGGTTGGTTCTCCATCCGTTTCTATCACTAGGACGCGATAGGATTCTGGAGTGACTTGACCAGAAACGACACGGCTTGGATCTCCGGGAAGCACTTCAATGATTACATCTTCACCACTGCGGGCAATAGGGTCACGGCTAAAGGCAACACCGGAAAAGACTCCGGCGATTTGTGGTTGAATTAAAACGGCGACTTGGGTATCGGGGAGTTGTCGGCTTTGACGATAGGCGATCGCCTGGGGATTATCGGCCGATCGCATACAAGTGAGGATGGCTTGGTGTAAGCCTTGGGCGTTAGTAATCTGGGGAATACTGGTATATTGACCGGCTCCAGAGGAGTGTAGCGTATCTTCTCCGAAGGCTGAGGAGCGAACAATCAGAGGGTTCTGAGGAGAGGGGTTCAGGAGGCTAATCACCGGTTGGGGGTCATCTCCAGGGAGTAAAATCCAACCCGGAGGAACGGGATAACCGAGTTTTTTCAAGTAGGCAAGGTTAGCCGCTTTTGCACCCACTTCTTGGGCTTTGAGGGGGCGATCGAGGGAGAGAATTCCCTTATTTCCAGGAAAGAGTGAGGGCATATTTGGGTTTCGAGTGGAGGAATTAGAGGGAAGTTCGAGGTCGTCGGGGATGTGTTGGTAGATGAGCGCGAGGGTGGTGTTGAGGGAGATCGTAGCGATCGCCAATCCTTTGGCATTGGGGTGCATGAGAATCTGAAGCAGGGGAAATAGGATTAAGATGCCATATTGACGGGATTTGCGCTCCCGGACGACCGTGAGACCCACCAGAGCGATCAGACCGACGAGGAGAGAAATTTGCCAGTTATGCACCACTAATCCCCAGGTGGCGTTCGTCGTTCCTGCGGCTTGACTGATGAAGTAGCGTCCCAAAACAAGGGCGATCAGGGCGATAATTTCCCACACAGGAGTTTGGGGAAAGAGCGATCGCGCCAAGAGAACTGCACCGATCCCTTTTCCCGCTTCCGATAAGACGGCACCGATCCCTGCCAGTTTACCCCCATGATAAAAGGCAGCCGAAACGGAAATATTTCCTGTACCCAGTCGGGCTAAGTTTTTGCCCGTTAACGCTAGGGTAAGCCATTGGATCAGGGGGGTACCGCCGAGCAATGGACAGAAGATTAAAATAGCCAGACCTTTGAGCAGTTCGATAGACATTTCTGGATCGGGTTTTGTTCACTGACGATCGCGATCTTAATATGACAATGGGAAAATGGGGGGATAGGGGAATGGGAAGATAGGGATATGGAGGGATAGGGATTACCCATTACCAAAATTTTTAATTCATTCGATCGATCGTCCGGTATTGGATGGCTTCGGCGATATGGGCAGATTGCAGGGTTTCCTGACCGGCTAAATCGGCGATCGTGCGGGCAACTTTGAGGATGCGATCGGTTCCCCTCGCGGATAATCCTAACTTGCGAATGGCTCCTTCTAATATTTGCTGACTGGTTTGATCGAGTTGACACCACTGGCGCAGATGCGAAGTTTGCATATGAGCATTGCAATGGAGATTGGGATCGTCTTGGAATCTGAACCGAGCGCGATCGCGGCCTATTGTAACCCGTTCGAGTACAGTTGCGGAAGGTTCCCCAGTACTCTGTTGAGTAATTTCTTCGGGTTTGAGACGGTTGACGGCAACTTGTAGATCGATGCGATCGAGTAATGGACCCGATAATTTGGCCCAGTAATTAATCCGTTGGCGCGCAGAGCAAGTGCAGGATTGAATCGAATCGCCATAATAGCCACAGGGACAAGGATTCGTCGAAGCGACGAGGGTAAACTGGGCAGGAAACGTAACCGTTTGACGAGCGCGGGATATGGTGACTTCCCCATCTTCAAGGGGTTGGCGGAGAAATTCGAGAACATTGCGTTTAAATTCGCTCAATTCATCGAGAAAAAGTATACCTTCGTGGGCAAGGGAAATTTCACCGGGTCTGGGATAGCTGCCACCACCAACTAAAGAAGCGCCTGAGGCGGAATGGTGGGGACTGCGAAAGGGGCGATCGCACACTAAAGAGCCTTTATTTTTCAATAAACCAGCGACAGAATGAATCTGAGTCACTTCTAAAGCTTCATCAAAGCTCAAGGGCGGCAAAATTCCGGGTAAACGCCGTGCTAACATGGTTTTTCCACTGCCTGGAGAACCAACAAAGATTAAATTGTGACCGCCGGCCGCCGCAATTTCCAGGGCACGGCGACCATGAGCTTGCCCTTTAACATCCTCAAGATCTAAACGCTTCGCAGATGAATTTTGCCAACGTTTCACGCCATCAAATACGACAGGTTCGTAGCGATCGGGCTGACTGAGGAAATCCCCGACTTCAGAAAGTTGGTTAAACCCATACACTTTCAATCCACTGACGAGGGCAGCTTCTTGCACATTATCTTCCGGAACGACTAACCCCGTAATGTCTAATTTTTTCGCAGCAGCGGCGATCGGTAAAACTCCAGCCACCGGGCGCAAACTCCCATCTAGGGAGACTTCCCCCAAAAACAAATAATCTCCCAGTAACTGAGGATTGACCTGTTCCGAAGCCGCCAAAATTCCAATACCAATGGGCAAATCGAAACTTGGCCCCTCCTTACGCAAATCTGCGGGAGTCAAGTTAATCACGATTCTTCGCATGGGAAACGCATATCCCGAATTTCTCAAGGTTGCCTTTACCCTTTCCCGCGACTCTTGCACCGCTGTATCCGGCAATCCAACCACTACGATCGCCGGTAGTCCCCCAGATACATCAACTTCAACTCCCACCTTAATGGCGTTGATTCCGACTAGGGATGCACTCCAGACTCTAGCTAACATAGGTAATGGGTCATAGGTAATGGTAATCTCCGCGTCTTCCCATTCCCCCACTCCCCCATTAATCTACTTCAGCCGGTTTATTTTGTCGCACAGTTTCGATCAAAGAACCGATCGCAAAACCCGCAGACGCTCCAATTATGGCATAGGTACGAGGCGCTCGTGATGTACTAAATCCATCAGTAAATTCTGGTCGGTGGGTGAGATCGCAACATTGAAATTGTCGTTGCGACATTTTCGACACCGACAATCCAAAGACAATACCAATCAAAGCCGTAACAACCCCAGAAAAAAAAATTAACTTCAGATTCATGAGTATTCCTCCACGCTTGTCAAGACCTTACCTTGTTTATAGCAGAACCGGGGAATTTTTTACCCTTGTTCTCAATAGCTCTTAACACAATAGTGAGGAACTTCAGTTATAGTTCTGTTACATACCACACCGAATCATCCGGGCAAAGAAATAGGTCGCCATTTTTCCACCATAGGGCGATCTCCACCATCCTGAAGGATGAGACCCCGCAGGCGCATCTAAGCTAAAATCCAGGTTCTCTAACTCCAAAAATTTGCCATCTTTAAACCAACCCATTTTAGCTGCTGTTTTCTCTAAAATCTTCATATCCACTTTAGAAATATCATCACTACCCCCCTCTTCCACATAGAATTTTTTCTGGACGCTAAAACCGAACTTGCCATCACTATATTTGAGCCACAGGCGATCGATCACGCGAATAATACTACAGGGACACATCAGCACATTATCCGGCGTTAATTTATCATGACGGCTTTGGCCCATCGCTTCTAACATTAAGGCAGTAGTAATTTCGTCTGCGTCCTTCCATTGGCCAGCGCTTAAACATTCACCCAACTTACCATAGCGCTCCACATCAGTGACGACATTGAGTAAGTATTCAACTTGTTCTTGTAATTTATTGGCTTTTTCGGGTAAGGAGGTTAAGACACTCAACTGAGCGATTTGCGCTTCGAGTTCAGAAATACGAGTTTCTAAATCAGGGGTTTGGGGTTCATTGGAAGGTTCGTTAGACATGAGGTTTCGATTAAGACAGGTTCTTCTGCTGTCCATTGTGGCAAATTCTGGGAGGGATGGGGAGAAGGGAGAGACGCACAGACCAAGCAATTACCTATTCCCTATGACCAGCGCGAAGCACTTTATGAAGATTTATTGCAATTTCAGATTCTTCCCAAGGCAAATCTTTAATTAGAAGAGAGCGTTTGAGTAGGCTTGACATTTTATCCGATAAAGCATCCTTAAAAAGGATAAACAAAAGCGACAACAATTGACAAATAACCCATCTAGATGTTTAATTCTAAACCGATTCAGTCCAGGTACTTCAGACTCTTCAAAATATTTGTAGTATTGCCCATCGTCAGTACCAGCCAATGTAGATACATAGACGGGGACTAAAACCTGTGCCATTATAGTTCTGCTCCAATTGTGGGTTACTCACAGTTGAGGAAGTCTTGGGAGAGTGCTGCAACACTTTCTCAAGGTGTTAATATCCTTTCACTGATGAATCAAGCATAATCCCGGCGATCGCTCAAGGCAAGCGATAATCCAGAGAAAGTTTCCATAGACAAAATAGGGAGCGATCGGAGGTTTTCTATTCAAGACAGAAGAAAGCTTTCAGCCGTTTTAATAACGCTAGCTTACTTCAGGGTCTTTGGTTCAAATCCCTCTCTCTCCGTTGAATCTGTCTCTTCCATGGAGAGACTTTCACCCTCGAAAGGTGTTAACACCTTCAACAGATTAGTAACTTCACACCTAATTTGCACCTAAAACCCACCATAACACCCCCCCAAGGGGTTTGGGGGAAAATGGGTCAAAACAGGACTTTTCATTAAGGGTGAAATTTCGGTTAGACCGGCTATGCCCCGGTGCAATCGGTCTCGTTCTCCCAGAAGGCGAATCACTTGAATATCCCTGCTAGACCAAGGCGATCGGCGCTCTTGCCCCACGGAATTGCTAAGGTTATCTCGGAAAAGTGTATATGCATAATCAATGTCACCCTCATTCACGCTGACACTGATGATGCATATGGATAGCGTCACCCTGACTCCCTAAGAAGGAACGGCTAGGGCGTATCCTTTCGCGTTCCTGCAACCCGGTCAAAGCTTTGCGGGGTATGGATTTCACGGAAAAAGTCCAGGAATCTGCAACCCAGTTAATCCAAAGGGATGGTAGCGTACTCAATGTCTTACAGAGTCTAGGTTTCGCAGGAAACACTCAGAAAGTGGCATCCTGTCTCCAACTGAGAACCTGTGAAACCAATATCCTGTAAGGCTTTCAGGGTTTTCTTGCAAGAAGTGAGAAACTGTGAAAGCCCAATTATCCTGGTAGCACCATCGCCAGAAGTCAGTAGGAGTGACGAGAAGCCAATCCTACTGCCAGAATGATTCACTGTCTAACTTATGCCGATGGCTTCCAGAAGATGCCCTCTGACCGCTTCCCATCGGCAAGAGAAGCCCGATCGCAGTTATGCATATGCGGTTCCATGTCCGACTTATAGGAATCAACCTCACACAGCCAATGCCGATCCTTCTTGTTAACCTTCCCCACATAGATTCTCACTTTGGGATCTTCCAGGTTACCTGCTGGAGGGACATACAGAACCTTATCGCCGCGAGATGGAACAGAATCCGCTTTCGGTAAGTTGACTTGCTCTTGGGGAGTGGGAGTGGAAGTAGGAGTGGGGATAAAGTCATCAGGGGTAAAGTTATTTGGGACAAGTTCATCTGGTTGATGTTCTCCGTAATACCCCCAGTTCTTCCAGAATACCTTCCATCTCCCATCCTCTAGTTGCTCGGTAACAACCCCCTCATTATAGAAATCCATCTCTGGGTCTCCATCATCTAATGTTCGCAATTTAACTCTAGATCCCTTCTTCAACCATGACCCTGGAAGAGAATCATTGGAGACATCTTTTTCAGTGATGGGAGGATCTCCCCATGG
>NZ_CEZBFX010000127.1:0-13547 GCF_982964205.1 Roseofilum sp.
CTATTTACCCCATGCTGAGGCATGGGGTGCTATGGTGATTTTGTGTTGAATGTGTGTTGAGCGCAGGTTTCCAAAATCCGATTTCGGAGGTCAAAGTCTTACGGGATCGAAGATTGACAATAACGCGCCCTGGAGGACTTGAACCCCCGACATCAGGTTTTGGAGACCTGCGTTCTACCAACTGAACTAAGAGCGCACTGGTTGGTTTGGATTAACCTAAGCCCTCTAATTATACACATCAATTGGAATTTGTGTCAAGGGGAAGGCGTTATTTAGTCTTAGTCTTGATTTTTGTATCTAAGGGACGATCAAAGCGCTGTTTGAGACGAGTTGCTTTACCAACGCGATCGCGCAAATAATAGAGTTTGGCTCGGCGGGCTTTTCCTCGGCGAGTCACTTTAATATTGGTGATGCGTGGAGAATGGAGTAAAAAGACTCGTTCTACGCCCACACCTTGGAATATTTTGCGCACTGTTATGGTTTCATTGATGCCACCATTGCGCTTGGCAATCACCACACCTTCATAGGGCTGGGTTCTTTCTTTTCCACCTTCTCGGATTCTCACGCCGATTTTTACTGTATCTCCAACATAGATTAGAGGAATCTCTGGTTTCATTTGTTCCGCTTCTATAGAGCGGATGATTTCTTGAGCGTGCATGGGCTTATCTATCTTAAAAACTCACAATTTTTTATAATAACTCAAGATTTTATATTCTGTCTAGGGGAATGGGAGGACAGGGAGGGCAAATGCATACTATATTTTGGCTTAACGACGGAATCCAATTTTCAGAGATCGATCCCTTGAGTTGAGCTTACCCTGGTACTATAGCCCCGATCTGCCACTCTTAGAAATCCTAAGGAATTTCTAAGAGTGGCAGCCTGCAATTTATGTTAAAAAAAATACCTTAAAACAAGAGTTTTTCTTGTCAACTGGAAAAATCAGCAATCAATCTCTGAAACAAACACTTGAAATGAGTCAAACAATAGATCGGAAAATTCACGAGTTCATAGAAAAATCTCGGGGATTAACAGGGCAAATCATCCAAGAACGAGAGCCTTGGAATACAGAAGTTACAGCGCAAGCCATCAGACATTTTGCTTATGGGATTAGCGACGATAATCCCCTCTGGCTCGATCCAGATTACGCCCGGAAGAGCGATTATGGCCGTCTCGTGGCACCGCCAACTTTTCTAACCTCAGTTTTGTATCCAGCACTGCATGGGTATCTAATGAAATTACCCATGTCTAATTTGATTGGAGAGCTAGAATATGAATGGTTCCACCCAATTTTAGAAGGAGATTCTTTAAGAGCGTCGGCGAAACAAACAGGGGTTTACGAGTCTAAGAACCGTGAAAATCGTTCCTTGGTTTGCATCCTCTCTGAAACAAGCTACTGGAATCAAAAGGAAGAATTAGTCGGTAAAGCCAAGAGTAATTTGGTCTGGATTGCACGGACGGAAAACGATTTTTTAGTGAATCGTTCGATTTACGAATATTCGGAGGAAGAATTGGCCGAGATGCGCGAAGCCTTAGATCGGGAAAGTCGAAGGGGCGATCGCCTTTTATGGGGAGAAGATGTCGAGATTAATGCCAAACTCCCCCCTTTAGTTCGCGGCCCCTTAACTGTCGGCGATTTGATTTGTTGGCAAGCAGCGACTGGGCCACCTTATCGCCCTGGGGCTTTAGGGTATCGCGATACTCTCAAAGCTCCTCATGCTTCGGTGAAAAATCCGATAACTGGCTGGCCAGTTAAATATTCTCAACAGCATGAAGATTTTCTCTTGGCCAAACAACGGGGTATGTCCGCACCATTTGATAATGGCGTAATGCGCTTTGCTTGGCTAGCCCCGTTACTGACAAACTGGATGGGCGATCGCGGACAGCTTAAACGATTATCAGTACAGATGAACGCTCCAGTTTTATATGGGGATACGATTTGGTATGAAGGAACCGTTGTTAAAAAAACAGAACGTGACTCGGGAATTTTAGTTAAAATCAAAATTACTGGCACAAATCAACTTGGAGAACTAACAACCACAGGAGAGGGAGAGGTTTTACTTCCCTCTCGAATAAACGAGCCTCAAGAATGTCCACTGGAAATTTTCGTACCCAACTCTTATACTGAAGAACCCTGTTTTCATCAGTTAATCGAAGGGCAAGTGGAACGAAGACCGGAGGCGATCGCGCTTGTGGATAATTGCCGACAGCTAACCTATCGAGAATTAAATCGGCAAGCTAACCAACTGGCCCATTATCTAAAGCAATTCCATCTTGAACCTAACACTTTAATCGGAATCTGCCTAGACCGTTCTTGCGAATTTGCGATCGCTATTCTTGCTATTCTCAAAGCAGGTAGCGCTTATTTACCCCTAGACTCTGAATATCCCTCAGAGCGTTTAGCATTTATGTTGAAAGATGCTAAAGTTCCGATTTTAGTCACTCGGAAAGAACTCGGAAAGATAGTTCCAGAGTCAGACCTAATATTTGTTTATCTCGACTCAAAACAGTCAGAAATTGCTGGGCAAAGCTTAGAAAATCCAGCAGACGAAGTAAGCTCTAATAATCTAGCTTATGCCATTTATACTTCTGGCTCGACAGGTCAACCCAAGGCTGTTTGCATTCCCCACTACAGCTTATCTTCTTATATGCGGTCTATTGGATTCCCTTTGGGAATTGAAGAAAGCGATAAATATTTACACACCGCTTCTTTTTCATTTTCAGCAGGGGTGAGACAAACGCTCTTACCCTTATTTATTGGTGCAACATTAGTCATTGCCGATCGGCAACAACGACAAGACCCAGTACAGCTTTTCCAACTGATTAAAAATACTGAAGTAACTATCTGGGATACGGTACCGACAATCTGGCAATTTTGTATCAATTTTTTGCAAGAACTCGATGAAAAAGCAAGACTCGATCTGCTAAATAATTCCTTGCGATTAATTTTGGTTACAGGAGAACCTTTAGCTTGGAATACTCCCCACGATTGGCGTTACCAACTCCAACATAATGCTCGAATAATTAATCTTTACTCCCAATCTGAAACTACAGGAACAGTGAGTTATTATCTCATTCCTGAAGAGTTTAACCAGGAAACCGGAATCGTACCTCTCGGAAAGCCTCTTCAAGATGTAACAATTCTCTTACTTGACGAAAATTTAAACCCAGTACCAGAGGGCGAAATTGGTGAACTTTGCGTCGCAGGTAAACGTCAAGTACGGAGTTATCTCAATCGTCCAGAATTAACCAGAAAGAAATTTATCATTAACCCCTTTGAAGGAATTACCCACCTTTATAAAACAGGGGATTTAGCTCGTTATTCACCTGAAGGAATATTAGAATTTGTTGGAAGAAGCGATCGCCGCATAAAAATCAGAGGACTTAGAGTCGAACTAGAAGGAATAGAAGTGACGCTAAATAGGCACCCAGATGTAAAAGAAACTGTAGTAATTGCTCGGAATGATTTTCTAAAAGCTAATAATTTAGTAGCTTATGTTGCTCTCAAGAATTATTCTTTAATCCTTGAAAAGCCCTCAGTAATTAAAGAGGAGTTGCGAAACTTTGTCGCAGAAAAACTACCAGAACATGCCGTACCAAGCCTCTTCATTTTTTTAGATTCTTTGCCGCGAAATTCTAACGGAAAATTAGAGCGACGCAATCTTCCTTCTCCCGAATTATTACGCCCACAAAAAAGTAATTATGTCTCTCCTCGCGATGAGTTGGAATTAGAGTTAACGAAAATTTGGGAGAGCGTCTTAGAAACTCAACCCATCGGCATACAAGACAACTTTTTTGCCTTAGGTGGTCACTCGATTTTAGCGGTACGGTTGTTTGCCAAAATCGAGAAAATCTTTAACCGCAACTTACCTCTATCTATTCTTTTTGATGCTCCTACTATCGAGCAACTAGCTAATCTTTTGCGTCAGCAGGGATGGTCGGCAAGTTGGTCATCTTTTTATCACACAATTAAGCTCATCAACCGCGACAACGATATTCCTCTCTCCTTTGCCCAAGAAAGACTCTGGTTTTTAGATAAACTAGAGCAAAAAAGTGCTACCTACAACATATTTAGAGCTTGGCGACTGTTCGGAAACTTATCCATCCAGTCACTAGAACAGGCTCTCCAAGAAATAGTTCGTCGTCACAAAAGCCTGCGGACAATCTTCAAAGCAAAAAATGGAGTTCCCATTCAGATCATCAGCCCCACCATAGCAACTCCCCTAAACATTATCGACGTGCAACAACTACCAGAGATAGAACAGGAAAAACAGGTAATAAACTTTGTCAAACAAGAAGCGCAAAAACCCTTCGATCTAGAAAGCGGCCCCCTCCTGCGAGGAAATTTACTACAACTGGATTCGGGAAGTTTTATCTTAACCCTAACCATACACCACATAATTTCCGATGGTTGGTCGATGGGAGTATTATTGGGAGAATTATCGACACTTTATCAAGCCTTCAACAAAGGGGAAAAATCTCCATTAGCAGAACTGCCGATTCAGTACGCGGACTATGGAATCTGGGAGCGAGAGTGGTTAAAAGAACAACAACAACAAAGCCAACTGAACTATTGGAAACAAAAGTTAGCAAATGCTCCCCCATTACTAGAACTGCCCACAGACAGACCCCGCCCTTCAGTGCAAACATTCCGAGGTGGAACAGAATCATTTCAACTCTCGAGGGAACTCACCCAAAAACTGCACGCATTAAGTCAACAATCGGGATGTACCTTGTTTATGACCCTATTGGCAGCATGGAGCAGTTTACTCTATCGTTACAGCCAACAGTCAGATATCTTAGTAGGAACCCCCATAGCTAACCGCCAACACCAAGAAATCGAACCCTTAATTGGCTTTTTTGCGAATACATTAGTCATGCGAACGCAATTTGAAGAAGGGCAGAGTTTTGCGAATGTATTGAAAGGGGTTCGCCAAACAGCAATAGAAGCATATTCCCATCAGGATACCTCCTTCGAGCAGTTAGTGATGGAATTAGAACCATCCAGGTCTTTGAGCTATAATCCCTTGTTCCAAGTGATGTTTGTCTTACAAAATGCAGACATGGGAAACCTAGAATTGCCAGAAGTGAGTTGCTCTCAATTAGAGAGGTCGAGTGTAGTCGCCAAGTTTGACTTAACTCTATCGATGCAGGAGACAGAAGATGGATTAATGGGATATTGGAAATACAACAGGGATTTATTTGAGGGGGCAACTATTGGTCGTTGGATGGGACATTTTCAAGTTTTGCTAGAATCTATAGTTGCGAATCCTCAACAGGAGGTTGAGCAATTACCTTTGTTACCGGAAAACGAGGGGCATAAGATATTAGTGCAATGGAATGATACGACGACCGATTATCCCCAAGATAAGTGCATTCATCAGTTATTTGAGGAGCAAGCGGAATGCACTCCTGATGCGGTGGCGGTTATCTTTGAGAATGACCAACTAACCTATCGAGAGTTGAATGCAAAAGCGAATCAACTAGCACATTACCTGCAAAGTTTGGGAGTCGAACCGGAAGTGCTGGTAGGGATATGTGTAGAGCGCTCTATTGAGATGATAATTGGATTTTTGGCAATTCTCAAAGCAGGTGGTGCTTATGTTCCAATCGACCCGAATTATCCGAGCGATCGCCTTGCTTATATCTTAGAAGATTCAAAGGCACGAGTGCTGTTAACTCAAGAGAATCTTGTCACTAGATTTTCAGGATATAAAACTCAGGTTGTTTGTTTTGAGAAAAACTGGGATACTTTTTCCGGCGAGAATAACATCCAGAACGGCCAAGTCAATTCTGCAAACTTAGCTTATGTCATTTACACTTCTGGCTCAACTGGCAAACCCAAAGCAGTGACTATCGAACATCGAGCGGCGTTAAACCTGTCGGTAGGACTCCAACACGCGATATATGCTATCCCATTGCCACGTCAGCGCAGAGTGAGTGTGAATGCGCCCCTAATTTTTGACGCTTCGGTTCAACAGCTAATTCGACTTTTGCATGGGGATACTCTCTATATCATACCGAAAACGATCCGCTTGAACGGAGATGCTCTTTTATCCTACCTGCAAAAACAGCAGATCGATGTATTTGACTGTACGCCATCACAACTGACACTAATCGTAGAAAAATGGTTCTCTCGCGAAGAGACGCTTCCAGAAATTGTTCTCGTTGGAGGGGAAGCGATAGATGAATTAATTTGGCAAGCATTAGTAAAGGCAAAATATACTCGTTTTTATAACGTTTACGGACCGACAGAATGCACTGTAGACACTACAGTTGCTTCTTGTTATCACAATAGTGTTAAACCAGTAATCGGTCATCCGATCGCCAATACCCAAACCTATATTCTAGACAACCATCTCCAACCCGTACCCATTGGGGTGACTGGAGAACTGCATATCGGTGGTGCAGGGTTGGCTCGTGGTTATCTCAACCGCCCCGAATTAACCGAGCAAAAGTTTATCCCTAACCCTTTTAGCAACGAACCAGGTTCTCGCCTCTACAAAACTGGAGACTTGGCACACTATCTTCCCGATGGCAACATCGAATATATCGGTCGCATCGACAATCAAGTGAAAATCCGAGGATTCCGCATCGAACTCGGAGAAATTGAAGCTGTCTTAACTCAACATCCAAACATCGGCCAAGCCGTTGTTATTGTCCGCGAAGACATCCCAAGAGATAAACGACTCGCAGCCTATATCGTTGCCAAAGGGGAAGTGGTATCCTCTGATTTGCGCGGCTTTCTCAAAAGCAAACTCCCCAACTATATGATGCCTAGTGCTTTTGTCTTTTTAGATGCAATTCCTCTCACTCCCAACGGCAAAATAGATCGCCGTGCCTTTCCCGTACCAGATGTTTCAACTCAAGAAGCAGAAAAAATAGCCCCCCGCACCACCAGAGAATTGCAACTGGTACAAATTTGGTCTGAGGTTCTCAATATTCCTTCCGTTGGAGTGCGAGACAACTTTTTTGATAAGGGCGGTCATTCTCTGTTAGCGGTTCGTCTGGTGGCTCGCATCGAAGAACAATTCGGAACTCGGCTGCCCCTGGCAACTCTGTTCAACGAACCCACCATCGAAGGTCAAGCCAGTTTACTCAGTGCAGCCGTAAATCCTGAACTTTTCTCACCCCTAGTTCCAATTCAGCCAAAGGGTTCTTTGCCACCATTTTTCTGCATTCATCCAGTGGGAGGCAACGTTCTGTGCTATTGGGACTTGGCTCACCAGTTAGCTGTGGAACAACCTTTCTACGGTTTGCAAGCCGTAGGGTTAAATGGAGAGAGTAAGCCTAAAACTTGCATTGAAGATATGGCTACCATTTATATTGAAGCAATACAGACTGTTCAACCCCAAGGACCATACCAGCTCGGTGGTTGGTCTTTCGGGGGGATCGTTGCTTTTGAGATTGCCCGACAGCTAGAGGCTTTAGGAACTGAAGTAGAAACGCTGGCATTAATAGATAGCTTTAATTCTACCGTTCTCAATAAGTCCAAACCAGATGAAACGATGCTGGTAATTTCTTTTGCCAAATCTCTAAGTCGTCCTTTTGGCAAAGAACTGCCCGCTTCAGCGGAGAAAATGGGGCAACTGGAGTTGGAGGAGAAGTTAAACTATATCCTTAACGAAGGCAAAAAACTTCAGATTTTGCCTCCGGAAATCGGACTAAAGCAGATGCAGCAGCTATTTGCGGTTTTCCAAACCAACGTTGAAGCTATGCATGGCTATGTACCCCAGCCTTACTTGGGTCAGATTACCCTCTTCTATGCCGACGGAAAATCAGAAGAATTAGCTCAAAAACAGATTCAAGGTTGGAGGTCTCTAGCTGCCAGTGGCATCAATATCCACAAAATTGCTGGAGACCATTTTTCGATTATCCGCAGTGAAGCCTTAGCCAAAGAGCTAGGTCCCTATCTGAAATTTTGAGGTACCCCATTGAAAAAGTCTCCTGAAAACTACGGGATTTCCTCCAATATATTGCATTTAAACAATGTTGATAATAGTGGCATAAATAAAAATTTCTAGTTTGTTTCCTGGAAAAGCTGCTACTTCTGAAAAGATTTAATTGGATGCAGCGCTATAGACTATCGCAGATAGTCATTGACTCTTGTTTCTTCCAGATTAATTTTTAATTTTTAATTGAATTGCGCTTTCCACTTGGATCTCACCTAGGGTTTTGGGAATGACGTTGCAACCAAACATGAGACCTCCAGGTTGTTGGCGAAAGGTGGCTAGGGTTTTGAGGGGTTCGCGCTGGGAGTTGCGCTCTCCAGTGATTTGATTGGTGGTGATAATGATGCACCGGGAGCAGGGTTTTACTAATTCTAATTCTACTGGGCCAATGGTTACGGTTTGCCAGCGATCTTCCCCAAACGGTTCGTTGGTTTCAATGACGATGTTGGGACGGAAACGGTTCATGGGGAATTGGGGAGGATTTTGGGGATAGGTTTGGCTCAGTCGGCGGTTGAGGTCTTCTAAAGATGCGGTATTTGTTAACAGGATGGGATAGCCATCGGCAAAACTGACCGTATCATTTTCCGTGATGGCATACTTGGAATCAACGGCGCGGGGATGGTGGGGAGATTGATGGACAAGACGACAGGGATGGTCTAATTTCAGGACTCTTTGAAACCATTCGGCAACGGCATCTCCTTGGTCAATGGCAAGGGTCTGGGTTTGCCATACTTGAACGGGGTGTAACTTGCCTTCTAAGGTGGGTTGAAGCACTAAGGGGTCAAATTTCTCGTATTCTAGGGTGAGGGTCTCAGCCGTCAAATTTACCTGGACTTTGGTCATTTGTGGATAGTCCCGTTGGGTCATAAATTGACCTTGTGGGTTGACGAGCATCATTTGACGATCGCCAGCTAACCCATTTGGGGTTACTCTAATATTTTGGCAGGCGATCGCCCCACAAGACTTAATCGGGTAAATATACAACTGGGAAACTTGCATCATCCGCACCTTAGCTATTTTATGCCATTGTATCCCTATTCACTTTACCGCAATTTGTAAGACGGCTGGTGTTTTGGTGAGCATCGGCTCTAAAGATTCGACTAACGCGTGTTCCCAGTTCGATAAGTGTTCTAAAGATAATCCAGGGAGAGAATCGACAGGAAAGGCCCATACGGCTAAACTCACATTTAGGGATAACTGATGCAGAATTTTAACCATTGGTAATTGACGGTAATAACACCAAGATTCGCGCAAATTGACTTGAGTTTTACCAATATGAAGTAAAATCCAGTTTTCCCCATCTTGACTTTCAGCAACCAAACCATATAAACCCGGTAATTCAGGTACATTTGGACACCGTTCTTCTGGAGAATCTAAGGTATAATGAACCCAGCACTGTTGAATCCAGACTGAGAGGGGTTGAGTCGGGGTCAAGTTCATAGATTTTCCTAATCCGCTGGAATGGCTTTATGTCGTTTCCCTATACAGATTATCCCTGCTTGATCCGGAAGAGTTTCTGACTGAAGATTGATGCGGTAAGACCAGCGTAAAATCCAGTTTTCCCGATTCCCGATTCCTGATTCTCTATTACCCATTACCCATTCACCTGAGCTAACATAGAGATGGTGTGAGAGGTGAGATCGATGGTCTTACAACAATATTTTCGATGGCAGTGGCTGATGGGAGTGGCAATGCTGGTTTGTTCTCCCCTTCTCCTAGAATCGGTTTGGGCAGCCGAACAAGTCTATGTTTCTTTTTCTTTAGTTGAGCGCTCTATTCCTGTGCGGGACTTAGAAAACTTTGTTAATGAAGGAAAAATTAGCCCTAAATTATCTGCTTATACTCGCTATCTGAATGAGGATCAACTTAACCAGTTTAGGGAAATTCTCCAGCAGCCGATTGATGTGACTCCTTTAGGGATTTCTCAATTTCTCTATTCTCCTCAAGGAGAAGTGTTATTAGAGCGCTTGGGGCGAGTGGTGAAAACGGGAGGACGACAACAGGGATTTTATGCTATTCGAGCAGCTTTGATTTTAGCTGCGGCTGAACCGGATGGGATGACATTGCTGAATATTTTACGGAAATTTCCCACTCAAGGATTACGGATTGATTTAGAATCGGCTCTCGATATTGCCTTGAATTTGTATACCTTAGTGCAGCAAACCAATGAAGCGAATCAGGTGGTGGCTCAACAATCGGCGATCGAGGTTTCGTTTCAATCTCAACTGGCAAAAGTGCCAGAGGGAATTCAATGGAATTCGGCATTTCCTTTTTCAGTTCCGAAAGGAGAAATTCCCATTTCTGAACTGCCTGATTTAGATGATGTGGGCTATTTTCGCTGGGAAAAACGCTCGTTTACCCTCCGAGATCGGGAGCGAAATCGAGCTTATCCGGTCGATCTTTATGTTCCTAACCGTTCCGATCAACCCGCTCCTTTAGTTGTTATTTCCCATGGTTTAGGCTCGAATCGAGAAAGTTTTGTGTATTTAGCCACTCATTTAGCGTCTAGAGGGTTTGCGGTGGTGGTTCCTGAGCATTTGGAAAGTAGCGATCGCCAACGGGAAGCGATGCTCGAAGGAAAAGCGAATGAAGTGGCTGAACCGAGCGAGTTTATCAACCGTCCTTTAGATATTATCTTTATGCTTGATGAACTCAGCCGCCAAACCCAACCGGGTGGCGCTCTGGAAGGACGGATTAATGTAGATCGCGTAGGGGCGATCGGGCAATCATTTGGCGGTTATACCGTGTTGGCGTTGGCTGGAGCTAAGATTAATTTTGAACAGTTAGAAGCAGATTGTAATCCCAATAGTCCGTCGTGGAACGTTTCTCTGTTGCTCCAATGTCGCGCTTTAGAGTTAGGAGAGGGCGATCGCTCCCTGAACCTCCAGGACTCCCGCATTCAGTCCGTAATTGCCATTAATCCCATTAGCAGTCGGGTTTTAGGAGAATCGAGTCTCGATGATATTCAAATTCCTGTGATGATTGTTGCCGGGAGTAAAGATACGGTTGCCCTATCTTTTCCCGAACAGATTTTACCCTTTGTTTGGTTAACGAATACATCAGAAAAATATTTAGTCTTACAGGAAGGAGGAACTCATTTTTCTACCTTACAACCGGGGGAAGACGATCTCCCGTTACCCAGCTTGGTGATTGGCGAAGATCCCGACTTAGCCCGTCGCTATACCCTAGCCTTAACCTTAGCCTTTTTCCAAACTTATGTGGCTGAAAATCTAGACTATAAACCTTATTTAACTCCCGCTTATATCCAATCGATTAGCCAGGAACCCATGCCCTTGAGTTTAGTCACTCAACTCGAACTGGAGCAATTACCAGAAATCTCTCCAGGATTTTGAGATCGATTCATAATGAATGGATCTCAGGATGGAGAAATGGTTAACTCTGACATCTCAAGAGGTAATTGTTCATGATTGATAAGTGACGCTTCAGCAGTGACGGGGATTAAGCGAACGGCACAGGCTTTGAGTTCCGGTTGTCCGGAACTGGGGCAGGCTTCCGGATGGGTTAACATATTGGCTTCTGTGCGATCGCCCCACATGGCTCCCCAATGCATCGGTGCAAATACGGTTCCTTTAGTAATATTCTGGGTTATTTTAGCCGGAAAACGACACCATCCGCGCCGCGATCGCACTTCAACCATCATCCCTTCTGTAATCCCTAATTTCTCAGCATCATAGGGATGTACCTCAATCACTGCTTCTGGATGCATCTTCTGAATCTTATCAATTCGACCGGTTCGAGTTAAGGTATGCCAATGACCATAGAGCCGGCCTACCGTTAGTACAAAGGGATACTCACCATCCGGCGGTTCTGCCAAGCCCCGCGAATGGAATGCCGCAAACCGCGCCCGACCATCAGGGGTATTAAAGCGTAAATCCGTATACATGCGTGCCTGTGGTTTTCCCTCATCGGTACAGGGCCATTGGAGGGGCCCCTCTTCCCGCAGACGCTCGTAAGTAATCCCCCGTTGCTCGCAGGGTCGATTAGCCGTAAGCTGGAGAAATTCATTACGCACCGCTTCCGAGTCCGCAAAAGTAAACGGCTGCTCATACCCCAATCTGCGTCCCACTTCGGCAAAGATTTCCCAGTCGGGACGTGCAGAACCCGGAGCGGGTCGAAACGCTGGACAGAGGGTGACGCGGCGCTCCGAGTTAGTCATGGTTCCGGTTTTCTCGCTCCACTGAGCCGCAGGGAGCAAAACATGGGCATATTCGGCCGTTTCTGTGGGATAATAGGCATCCTGGCAGATAGTAAATGGCGATCGCAACAAAGCCGCTTTTGTCCGCTCCAAATCTGGCATACTGACCGCCGGATTCGTTGCTGCAATCCACAAAACCCCTACCCAGCCTTGTTCCAACCCTTGAATCATCTCCCAAGCAGACAACCCCGGTTCAGAATTAATACTTCCTGGCGTTAATCCCCAAAGCTGTTCCACTTCTCGACGATGCTCTCTATTTTTGACCAACCGATAGCCCGGTAAAATATGGGCGAGTCCTCCCGCTTCCCGGCCTCCCATCGCATTCGGTTGCCCAGTGAGCGAAAAAGGGCCAGCTCCTGGCTTACCAATATTCCCCGTCATCAAATGCAGATTAATCAGCACTCGATTCTTTGCTGTGCCTTCCGAAGACTGATTTAACCCCATCGACCACAGAGAGAGTACCCGCTTCGACTCTCCCCACCAGCGAGCTGCCAGTTCCAAATCTTCCACTGAAATTCCGCAATTTTGCGCCACTAATTCCGGGGGATAAGATTGGATAACCTTTACATAGTCGACAAATCCAGTGGTTTGTTCATCGATAAACAGGGAGTCAATCAATCCCCACTTGTGTAATAAATGGGCAATTCCATTCATTAAATCAATATCCGTACCCGGCCGAATCGCCAAATGTAGGTCCGCCGCTTCTGCGGTTTGGGTCTTGCGCGGGTCGACAACAATCAGTTTTACCTGCTTATTTTTCTTGTGATAAACCCGCAAGCGATTAAAAATAATCGGGTGACATTCTGCCGTATTCGTACCAATGAGAAACGCACAGTCGGTTAATTCCAAGTCATCATAACAACAGGGTGGCCCGTCAGAACCCAAGCTTTGAATATATCCGGACACTGCCGAAGACATGCACAAGCGAGAATTGGCATCAAAATTATTGGTTCTCAGGAAACCTTTAAGCAATTTTTGGGCAATATAATAATCTTCCGTTTGAAACTGTCCGGACCCATACATACAAATCGCATTAGGCCCTTGGACTAACCGAGTCGTCTTAATTTTGCCCACAATGCGGTTGAGCGCTTCATCCCAAGTTACTTTACGAAATGGCTCATCCAATGAATCGCGCATCATTGGGGTTTTGAGGCGATTTCTCTCTAAAGATTCACTTATTGTCGCTCCTTTCACACAAACCTTTCCCAAACTCGATGGGTGAGTTTTATCGCCCATTATCTTCCAGATAGGTAACCCATCTTTGTCTCGGTTGGTCGCTTTACCAGGGACAGCAGGAGGAGAGGCATCTAAGCCACAACCGACTCCACAATAAGGACAAAGGGTTTTGTGTACCATGGCAGTTTAGTGGGGGGATAGGGGAT
>NZ_CEZBFX010000128.1:0-13319 GCF_982964205.1 Roseofilum sp.
TATCTAGAACTTTCTGACAAGCAGAAAAGTCAACTTTCTGCCAACCTATATTTCTGATTTCTTGCTGGGCTGTCGATGCTAATTCCTGATATTTTCCTTGTGTTTTTAATTTGGCAAATAGAACCCATGAGAATCCTTTGATAATTCCTGGCAAAGGAATATAGTTCAAAATGGCTTCTTCATCCATAAAAGAAGCCAATTCATCATAATAGTCCCCTACGATATCGCGTTGATTTTGCAGAGTTTTATGATTCCAGGTTTTTAAAAGCTTTAACAGCTTAGGCAATACTATCTGTTCTTCTTCTGTCAATTCTTCAAATGAATTCAGTTCTTGAATGAATTCCTCTAGATCGGCTTGTCGATCTAGTCGTTCAAGAGCTAAATTTAAACTTGGATTCGTATTCCTGTTATTCTGCTCTTGATTTCTAGGCGGTTCTACCCAATATCTTTCTCGCTGAAATGGATAAGTGGGCAATTCTATTTTCTGATGAGAATAGTCTCGATCAAAACCTGACCAATCGACTTTAGCACCTTGTACATACAACGTCCCCAAACTTGAGAGGATCTGTTGCCATTCATCTACCCCAGGACGTAGGGAGGGTAGCCAAATACTGATATCTTCTGGTATACATTGACGACCCATCCCTAATAATACGGGTTTGGGCCCAATTTCCAAGAATATCTGATAACCTTCTTCCCTGAGCGTTTTCATACTTTGAGCAAATCTTACAGGTTGTCGGATATGACGAACCCAATAGTCAGGAGTAGCAATTTCTGCACCTATTTTTTCACCAGTGACATTAGAAATGAGGGGTATTTGAGGCTGACTATAGGTGACTTCCCGAGCCACTGCTTCAAACTCAGGTAACATGGGTTCCATTAGGGGCGAATGAAAAGCATGGGATACTTGTAGTGGCTTGGTTTTAACTCCTTCTGTTTCTAATTGACGACAGAGGGTTGCGATCGCCGCACTCTCCCCGGAAATCACTATACTTTCTGGCCCATTTATGGCGGCTATTGTTACTTGGGAGTTCGATTGTGCGATCGCTTCTCTGACTTGAGATTCTGATGCTAACAAAGACACCATTTCTCCACCCGAAGGCAACTGTTGCATCAGTCTTCCCCGCATGGCGATTAATTTTAGACCCTCTTCTAAACTGAAAACTTCTGCTACACAAGCTGCCACATATTCTCCCACACTATGTCCCATAACTGCATTGGGTTTAATCCCCCAAGATTCCCATAATTTAGCTAGGGCGTATTCTAGAGAAAATAAAGCGGGTTGCGTATAAGCAGTTTGATCTAATAAAGAAGCATTTGACTGAGAATAGATAACTTCTAATAGAGGAATTTCTAGATATTCTTTTAGGATTTCATTGCATTGGTCTAAACTTTCCCGAAATCGGGGTTGAGTCTCATATAACTGTCGTCCCATATCCACATATTGAGACCCTTGCCCAGTAAACAGAAAAGCAATCTCTTTCTCTTGGCTTTCTGCTTTTCCTCTTACCACGCCAGTTCTTTCATGATTCTGAAGGAAATCGGCTATTTTTTGCTGTAGATCGCTGTTTGACTCTGCTACTATGGCTAATCTTTCGGCAAAATGTGTCCGCCCCGTATTGGCACTGAAGCAGATATTTTGTAGTGATTCTTCAGGGTTGAATGCTAAATAAGTTTGGTATTTTGTTGCCAGCTCTCTCAGGGCTGGATCTGTCTGCGCTGATAAGGCTAAAATCTGTTTTGGACGTTCGAGATTGCTATCAACTTTGACTGTTTCTCGGTATTCTTCCAATACAACATGAGCATTAACGCCACCGATCCCAAAAGAGCTTAAACCTGCACGTCTCGGAATCTCTTCTCCCGATTCATTTTTTAATCGCTTCCACTCTTGATTTTCCTCTAGCATATAGAATGGAGTATCTTTAAGGTTAATGCGTGGATTTAAGGCTTTGAAGTTCACTATGCGGGGCAGTTTTTTGTGCTTCATTGCTAATAGAACTTTGATTAATCCCGCAATTCCTGCTGCTCCTTCTAAATGCCCAATATTGCTTTTGACTGCTCCTATCCCACAGTAGGATTTCTCCGTTTTTTCAATTCCATACTCCTGATAAAGTTGTCTGTAGGCTCTTTTCAGGGCATTAATTTCTATCGGGTCTCCCAATGGTGTTCCCGTTCCATGAGATTCTATGTAAGATACTGTATTGGGAGAAATATTGGCTTTGCTATAGGCGGAACGAATGACTTGGGCTTGGGCATAGACATTGGGAGATGTGATCGTTCTGGCTTGTCCTCCGTGATTAATCGAACTTCCTTGAATGACACCATAAATGCGATCGCCATCTTCTATAGCTTTGGTGAGAGGTTTTAATAAAACGACTCCAGCTCCTTCTCCCCTAACATAACCATCTGCATCACTACTAAAGGTTCTACATTGTCCTGTGGGCGATAACATGCCCAATTGACTCATCTGGATGTAGGTTGTTGAAGTAAATAACACGCTCAGTCCACCGACTAATGCCATGTCACATTCTGATTCTTTGAGAGATTTCAGGGCGTAATGAAGAGCAACCAGTGAGCTTGAACAGGCTGTATCTATCGGAATACTTGGACCATGTAGGTTAAAAAATGAAGAGATCCGGTTGGGAATCATACAAGTCCAAGTGCCTGTTCCACTATGACCTTCTACATTCTCTTGATTTTGGTTCATCAACAGAATAGAGTCATAGTTGCACGCCCCGATAAAAACACCGATATCTTTTCCTGAAACTTGAGAGAGTGAGTACCCTGCATCTTCGATACAAGACCAGCTCAATTCCAACATTATTCTATGTTGTGGGTCTACTTTTCTTGCTTCTCGGGGAGAGATGCTAAAAAACTGGGCATCAAACTCATCTATCCCTTCAACTAATCCGCCCCACTTACTGATTGTCTTATTCGGTTGGTTAGGAATAGGAGAATAATGCTTTTTTAGGTCCCACCTTTGGAACGGAATTTCACTTATGCTATTGACTCCTTTTTCCAGATTTTCCCAATATTGATTGTAGTCATCAGCTCCAGGAAACCGACAAGCCATACCAATAATTGCAATGTCAGCACCATTCTTCTGTTCAATGGAATATTTCATAAACTCAACTGATTCCTGATGCACTGGAAAAACGTTTTGATTTAATTTTCGATCCCCATTAGAAGAGCCAATAATACAATGATAACTATAGGATAGCTTCGCTATGGAGTTGCAATTGTATTCTGGATCTTGAGACACTTTAGCACAAGAACACCTTTTTCCTCACCTCTTAACAAAAATTAACAATTGATTGTCAAGAAGTATTGACAAAAACTAGAGATTACTTAATTTCAAGGCTACCATGGAATGTTTGGGATTAACTTTAGGGCACTGAAGTTACTGCAAATCCCTTGATAATGCTGTCTCTTTTTGATTTAGAGGAACTAACTGTGAGTCCAGAAACTTTAACCCCGACTGATGCCCCCCCAGTTTCAGAAAAAGCTTATGATCCATCAGAGTTTAATCAGTATGTAATGTCTACTTATGGGCGGTTTCCGATCGCCCTAAAACAAGGAAAAGGTTGCCTGGTTTGGGATACTCAAGGTCGAGAGTATTTAGACTTTGTGGCGGGAATTGCCACCTGTACCCTCGGTCATGCTCATCCCGCTTTAGTGGAAACAGTCGTACAACAGATTAGCAAGCTGCACCATGTATCGAATCTGTACTATATTGAAGAACAAGGGGCATTAGCCAAATGGTTAGTCGAACATTCTTGTGCCGATCGCGCTTTTTTCTGTAATTCTGGTGCGGAAGCCAATGAAGGTGCGATTAAATTAGCCCGCAAATATGCCCATACAGTATTGCAGATTGAAGACCCGATTATCCTGACGGCAAAAGCGAGTTTTCATGGTCGCACCCTAGCTACTGTTACCGCAACCGGTCAAGCCAAATATCAAAAAGGGTTTAGTCCTCTGGTTCCTGGATTTGCCTATGTGCCCTATAACGATTTTGAAGCCGTAAAAGAAGCGATCGCCTCCCTGGATGCCCCAGAACGGCGTGTAGCTGCCATTTTACTTGAACCCTTGCAAGGTGAAGGAGGGGTGCGTCCTGGAGAATTGGAGTATTTCCTGCGCTTGCGCCAGTTGTGCGATCGGACCGGAATTTTGCTGATTCTGGATGAGGTGCAAGTGGGAATGGGACGTACGGGGAAACTCTGGGGATATGAGAATTTGGGTATTGAACCAGATATCTTTACCTTAGCCAAGGGGTTGGCTGGCGGTATTCCCATTGGTGCTCTGCTCTGTAAGCAGCTCTGCGATGTGTTTGAACCTGGAAACCATGCCAGCACGTTTGGCGGTAACCCCTTTGCTTGTGCCGCAGCGCTAACGGTGTGCCAAACCCTGGAGCAAGAGCGGTTAATTCAAAATGTGCAAGAGCGGGGCGAGCAACTGCGGAAAGGCTTAAGGGCGATCGCCGCTAAATATCCCCAGCTCATTGCTGAGGTGCGCGGATGGGGGTTAATTAACGGCATGGAACTGCAAGCAGAAAGTCCTTTAACCTCGATCGAAATTGTCAAAACAGCCATGGAACAAGGCGTTTTATTGGTTCCCGCAGGGCCGAAAGTAGTGCGCTTTGTGCCTCCGTTAATTGTGTCTGCGGAGGAAGTCGATCGGGCAGTTACTGAGGTAGACAAGGCGATCGCCAGCCTGGCATAAGCTCAATTTCCTGTAGGGACTTTCTGGCCAGAAAGCCCCTACAACATGCGCATTATCTATAATGTAAGTTAGACTTCTTGCGTCAGTGGGCAGAAAATCAGTTGTAATACAGTCTAATTCTCATGCACCGATGTATTGCAACCTATATGCTCTATTCTCTAGCGCGAAGCACTGTATCCTGTAAGAAGTTCTCTTGTAGATGTCCGAGTCTTCTGTTATGTCACAACGATCTACACGCATTTGTATCCTCGGTGGTGGTTTTGGCGGGTTGTATACTGCCCTACGTTTGAGTGAGTTGTCTTGGGAGGGACAGGAAAAACCAGAGATCGTTTTGATCGATCGCCAAGACCGATTTTTGTTTATGCCCCTATTGTATGAATTGATTACGGGTGAAATGCAGACTTGGGAAATTGCTCCCCCTTATGCAGAGCTGTTAGCCGATACTGGAGTCAGATTTATCCAAGCAGAGGTCAGTCAAATTAATTTGGAGACTCAAGACGTTACCCTAGACTCAGGACAGGTTCTGCACGGCGATCGCATCGTGTTAGCTTTGGGCGGAGAAACCCCCCTAACTTGGGTTCCTGGATGTCAGGAATATGCCATTCCCTTTCGGACACTCGAAGATGTCTATCGCCTAGAAGCCTGTTTGGGAACCTCGATCGCATCGGAAGAAGAGGTCATTCGGGTGGCGATCGCAGGCGGGGGCTACAGTGGCGTAGAATTAGCTTGTAAATTAGCCGATCGCTTGGGTGAGCGCGGGCGCATTCGTTTAATCGAAAAAGGGGACTGCATTTTAGCCAACTCTCCAGAGTTTAACCGCAAAGCAGCCGAAGCCGCCCTCAAACAAAAAGGAGTGTGGATTGATTTAGAAACCACCATTCAAGCGATCGCCCCTGATTCCATCTCCCTATTGTATAAAGGTCAGGAAGATACGATTCCCGTCAATATAGTGTTGTGGACAGTAGGAACCCAAATTCCGCCGAGTATCCAAGGTCTAGAGCTGAAAAAGAATCCTCGCGGCCAGATTACCACGACAGCCACCCTACAGGCG
Source organism: Roseofilum sp. (assembly GCF_982964205.1). NCBI lineage: Bacteria > Bacillati > Cyanobacteriota > Cyanophyceae > Desertifilales > Desertifilaceae > Roseofilum > Roseofilum sp. The sequence goes on from NZ_CEZBFX010000128.1 coordinate 5,771, forward strand.
ATCGATTATCCCCATTATTTCATTCTTGGCGACCTTTCCGACTGTTGCGATGCTGAGGGTCAAGTCTTACCAAAAACTGCCCAAGCAGCCATTCAACAGGCAGATTATTGTGCCTGGAATATATGGGCCTCTTTATGCGATCGGCCCCTGCTCCCAGTCCGCTATTCTCACCTCGGTGAAATGATGGCTCTCGGTATCGATAATGCCACCTTAACAGGTTTAGGACTTCAGCTCGATGGTCCCCTGGCCCATATTGCCCGTCGTCTCGTTTATCTCTATCGTCTGCCCACCCTAAACCATCAATTAAAAGTCGCCTTTAACTGGCTTACCCAACCCTTACAAGAGATAATGTTAAATTAGATCATCAAAGGCATCACTATGTCAAAACCAAAGGTTATCTTTTTAGATGCTGTGGGTACGCTCTTTGGAGTACGCGGCAGTGTAGGAGAAATTTATAGCCAATTCGCACAAGGATTTGGAGTTCAAGTTTCTGCCGATCTGATCGATCACACGTTTTTCGAGAGTTTTAAAAAAGCTCCACCAGCCGCCTTTCCAGACATCGATCGTCAAGAGCTACAGTCCCATGAGTTCGACTGGTGGAAGGCGATCGCCTTTGCTACCTTTGAACAATCTGAGGTCATAGATCAGTTTACTGATTTCGATCGGTTTTTCAATGAACTCTATCATTATTTCTCTACCTTCTATCCCTGGTTTGTTTATCCGGATGTGAAAATTGCCCTCTTAAGCTGGAAAAATCAAAATATTGAATTGGGGGTGATTTCTAACTTTGATTCTCGTTTACATAAGGTTCTCAATGCTCTAGGTCTACAGCATTTCTTTCAATCAATTACCATTTCTACAGAAGTTAGTGTAGCTAAACCGAACTCCAAAATTTTCCATACTGCCCTCGCTAAACATGGTTATAAACCCCATCAAGCTTGGCATATTGGCGATAGTTACGAAGACGATTATCTGGGTGCAATTGAAGCCGGTTTTTCTCCCATTTGGCTGCAACGTCAATCCCAACATCCAGAATTATTTAAGGTAGCGAAAGGCAAAGTTTGGTCGGGTTTACAAGCTACGGCTTTCTCTTAGAGATACAGCCGACATTAAAGGAGTTTCTATTTCTTCTTCTTCACTAAAAATATAATCGGAGTCAAAGATAAAAGCATTGTGATGACGAATGACAGAAAACCCTAAGTTAGTTACTGTTTCAGTCTTAAATGTCGCCATAACCAACTCCCACGCTTTCTTATCCGAAACTTCTGGCTTTTGGACAAAAAAGTTCCGCTTGGCAAAAAATAGACGCTCATCTTTGGGCGTAATAATATGGTTGATTTTATGGGTATATTGAATCGGTTTAATATACGTCTGAAGAAACCACTCTTGATTGATTTGCATTAAATAAAGTCGTTCATGTTGTAGCCAACTCATGCGAAACATCATCAACAAAAGTTCAAATCCAAGAGTGTAAGTGAATACATTCTTCTTTTCCTGTGGATCGACAACCAGTTGCAATACAGATTCGAGAAATATTTGTGGTTCACATCGTAAATCATGAGCAGAATGAATATAAAATTGCCGGATATAAATCCTTAATTGTCTTTCATTCAAGACCCTAGGAATTTGAAAGATCTGTAAATAATGTTCAACTTTTTCTTTGGTTTTTTGATCTTGAACTAATTTAGCGACAATACCATCAGCCGTATATTCATCCAAAAATTCGGCTTGCACTTCTGATGGAGCAGACAGTAATAGATGACACAGAGACAATACATATCTTCTCTGTTGCCAAGATAAGCCTTCAGTCCATTGTCGGGCTTCTGAAGGCAATTGGGAAAGAATCGATTGCATAATTGGTAGGGGCGCGATCATCATATTGAGGAAGAATCTGAGAGAATTCAAGATACAGCGCTTTGTGCTGTAAGTTAAGTTTTACTTAATAAAACCCTGTAAAGGAGTAGGGGAATACCCCCTCAGCTACAGCAGGATTGTTTCCTTCCCCGTGTCGTCTTCATCCTCCTTATCTCCCTATCTCTCCATCCCAGGACGATCGCGAAATTTGTTGTAACTCTAGAATATTGCCATCTGGATCTTGGGTAAATAGGGCGGATCGTCCGGATGAACTCAGTTTAAAGTTACACCCATAGGCGATTAATTGTTGCTTTACTTCCTCTAGGGAATCAATTTCAAAGGCAATATGGGCATTGCGCCCCCATTTTTCCGGATTCCATCGAGTAATTTCTACGTCAGGCTGCATCATTAAGTGCAGTTGATAGTGTCCAATCTGATACCAAATACCGGGAAATTTCAGTTGCCGATCGATTTTGGTTAAACCGAGAACGCTACTATAAAAGTGTTCGGCTTTGTCTAAGTCTGACACTAAAATAGCGGTATGCAAAGATTGTATAATTTTCATTGATTACCCCAATTGCACAATAGAGACAGCAATTTCGGCTACAAGAGATCGCCCAACCCCACTTTTTTGAGTTGGCGACAGCCAGAAAAAGCGAGATTTAGGGGATCGAAAGGTACATCATAGCAGAAGAAAGTGCTGTAATTCTAATCGAGTTGGCGTTGAATCCAACGGCGGAAATCTTGGATAATGTCTAAATATGCTTGGTTACCCACTTGGGCTAAAAATTGGCTGATTTGAGTTATCTCAATACCAGGAAAAGCTAAACTTTCTTGGGCTAACTGATACTGGCGATCGCTCAATACATAAATCTCAAAGGACTCACCATCATAGCGCCAAATCTCGGAGACTCCTAATTGAGCATAAATGAGTAGACGGTTTATGGAACTGCTGGTGATGTCAATTTCGATGACTAAATCTGGAGGAGGATCGATCGCCAAATCAATCCAAGTTTTCCCTTCGATAGCGCTTAAGTTTTGGATATAAAAGCACTCATCTGGTTCTGCACCACTAACATCTGGGTGTTTTAAGGTGATTGAACCCAGGGGTTCGATGTTCAGGGTTAACTCTTCAGCTAGAGTTTCTACAAACCTACCGATAACTCGTTTGTACCGTTCATGTTCGGGGGAAGGAGCCATGATTTGCAATCTGCCGTGATAGTATGTTAGGCGTAAACGGCGATCGCTCAATTCTTGCAGTAAGCGATCGTAAGTCTGCCAACTAATACCGGACAAGTGAATTAATTCTCTAGGGGGAGCCAGGGAAGTCATATCAATTAAAAATCAAAAATGGGTCTGGGTTGTTGGTGGGCAGGAGAATAAGCCATCTTGCCCTGCCCACCCTATGATGATTGACTTAGTTTTTAACTGGTGTTGTCCACCAGGCGATCGCATAGGGTTGCTCTGCCTCATTCACTTGCTGACGATAGTAGACACGAATTTTATACCTGCCTGCGTGGGGAATGCGATAAAATAGATGTTCCACACTATCAACATCACTTATCGAAGATCCAATGCTATCGCGCACATCTGTAGAATCAGCGGGCATCAGAAATACATCTAAATTATTGAGTCCCCGGTCTTCAAAGGTTTCTCCTATATCATACGCCTCATTTTGATTCTGGTCTTGAAGTTCTACTAAACGATTCCAAGCGAGGGTAACACTGAGCATACTCCCCTGCTGTAAGGGTTCTTGCAAAATATAATCTTGATAACTGCCAGCGTTCTCAATTTGGTCATAATTCCAACCGATCGCCGGAACTGGATTCTCTGGAGTCCACTGACCGGCACTAAACTGTTCATAAGCACGACTGGCATTTAAATGACCTGCTCCCATTTGAATATCCAGGGGAATGCGGGCATCAGAATAGGCTTCTGAAGTGAGCCAAGAGTGATGCTGTTGATTGTACAAGGTGCGTGACATACCCAGATTGAAGCCATTGCCCAAATCTTGAATCTTATCGGCACTATTGAGTAATACGGCTTTCATGACCTCTTGCTGACGAGCGTGGATTGTCCATGGGGGACTAAGCTCGGATTTTAAGGGATCGGCTTTTACCTGAGCCAATTGACGATCGCCATATTCTTGTAATAATGCTACCGTCGCCGTTGCATGGGGAGCCGCAAAACTCGTGCCACTCGAATACCCCACTGTACCATCTAAATTAATTAAAGGAACCTGATGACCTGGAGCAACCAAACCAATGGAGCGCCGATTATTGGTATTGGTTTCGTAGCCAATAATCTGACTGGGATTGCCCAAACTTGGATCGCCAATATTGGCAAAATCAATTTTAGAATAGCGATCGTTGTAAAGCTTCGAGAATGCCACCGTCACGCCATTGTAGGTATCCGTAGGAATGGAAATTCCTCCTCGACCCTGATTCCCGGCAATCACATAAAACACATTATGCACCCGTGCAGACCAATCAATACATTGGGTCAACAGTGCATTCCCATCGAGTAGAGGATTCGGCCGGGGGTCTTGATTCAAAGATTCTCCAAAACTAAAATTAATTGCCCGCAAATCCCCACTATTTTGCATCGCCAGATGTTGAGAAGCGAGGCATTCCTCTGCTTGGCCGCTGCGTCGTAAAGAACCGACAGCCGTGGAATACAGCCGCGCATCCGGAGCTACTCCAGGATACTGTTTATTCGAGCTAATCATCACACTGGCTACATTTTGGGCATGGGGGTCAACATGCTTATTGTGTTCGGCAAAGGCATCTCGAAAAAATACCCGCATGGGGGTGATGGGCTGATTTGAGTCAATTTTCTTATCAATTCCAAACATCCCAGGACGACCGATTTCCACTTGACCAATGGCGATTTTTTTCCCCGTTAAGTTATAAGGTAAATCATGCAAGTTTTGAGCCTCAATTCCTGCATCTCCCACTGAGGAGCGCAGCAGGGGGAAAGCAACGACCGGAATGCCCAACCCAGAAATCGCTAGGGTAAATAGTACTAATTTGAGCTTGCGGATCATCGGTTATGACTCCTATGGATGGGTAGTGTGGCTTTTTTTGATGGTTCATCCCTAATTTACCAATTGATTTTGGCGATCGCACTTTTGTCTGCCCTTCACAACTCGCTTACCCCTTTAGCAGGTGACCCATAGAACCGAATTAGTCAAAAAAATCAGGCTCTGGACTCGCTCGATCCGGATTTTTCCGTCTGCCAGTGAAGAAAAAAACTAAGTATCTAGCCCTGGGTTAGGGAGCGTGAGAGAATAGGGCAAACCTAAACCGGGCAGAAAAAGCGCTTTTACGATTACTGGTTATCTATGACCCATAAGCAGAGCAAAAGCGCCTATGATATTCTCCAATGATAGTGTGTTGTGTGGAGTGTTCTTAAAAATGGTTCAATCTTTATCTAAACCTCAAACGCCGATCGCCAGTAGTCCAGAAAGTTCACCCCTCAATCCCCTCTGGAACCCGCTCAATTTACCTCCTTCTCGCCTATTTGGGACGGATGGCATTCGGGGAAAAGCTGGGGACTTGCTCAATGCTCCCTTTGCACTTCAGTTGGGATTTTGGGCGGGACACGTTTTGCGCCCTCAAGGGATCGGTTCTGGCATTGTGATTTTAGGCCAAGATTCACGGAATTCTAGTGATATGTTGGCCATGTCCCTGTCCGCCGGATTGACGGCAGCAGGGCTAGAGGTCTGGAATGTTGGATTGTGTCCGACTCCTTGTGTTGCCTATCTGACGGCAGAGACAGAGGCGATCGCCGGTATCATGATCTCAGCCAGCCATAATCCCCCCGAAGACAACGGTATTAAGTTTTTTGGCTCAGATGGTACAAAATTATCTCAAACGGTTCAGGGACACATTGAGGCGGCGATCAGAGGACAATCACACCCCTATACCAACCCTCCTCACTGGGGACAACATTATCATCGCCCTGAATTGCTCAAACAGTATGCAACCGCTTTACATGAACCGTTGGTCAACACCCTGAATTTACAGGGAATGCGGGTCGTTTTAGATTTAGCGTGGGGGGCTGCGGTTCCCGTTGCGCCTGGGGTATTTGAGGATTTGGGAGCAGAGGTGATCTGTTTACACAACCGAGCAGACGGCGATCGCATTAATGTTAACTGTGGTTCAACTCATCTGGCTTCCCTGCAAGCAGCGGTTCAAGAACATAACGCTGACCTGGGATTTGCCTTTGATGGGGATGCTGACCGAGTCATTGCCGTAGACTCCGAGGGCAGACCGGTAGACGGCGATTATATTCTCTATCTCTGGGGATGTACTCTGCATCATGCCCAAAAACTCCCCAACCAAACCATTATTTCCACCGTGATGGCGAATTTAGGCTTTGAAAATGCTTGGGCAAAACTGGGGGGTAAACTCGTACGGACTGCTGTGGGAGATCAGCATGTTCATGCGGAAATGGTAAAAAGTGGGGCCATGCTCGGTGGCGAACAGTCCGGTCATATTCTTTGCCACCATTACAGTTTAACCGGAGATGGTCTACAAACCGCCCTGCACCTATCCGCCATTGTCCGTCAGTCGGGAACGAGCCTCACTGACTTGGTCAACCAAAGCTTCCAACCCTATCCCCAACTCCTCAAAAATGTGCGGGTAGAAGACCGCCATACTCGTTTAAATTGGCATACGTGCCAACCCCTGCAAGAGGCGATCGCCCACGCAACTGAAGCTCTCGGAAACCAAGGACGCATCCTGGTTCGAGCCTCCGGGACTGAACCTGTCGTTCGGGTAATGGTGGAAGCGATTCAAGATAATTTGGCTCTCCATTGGACAGACAACTTGGTGCAAGCCGTACAGCGCCATTTAGTTTAGAAAAAAAAGGGAGTCTGATGCTCATATCATTTCCCTATGAGCCTGCACTTAATTAATCGCCAGACTCCCTAAATCTTGTCGTGCTGTATACTCTGAAATCGTTGGGATAGAAATTAGTTGATTTTTTAAGGATAAATTTTTCCTGCTCTGAATTTTCAAGCATGAAACCTCGAATAGCTTCTAGCATGGCAATAAACCACTTATTCTCGCCATGCTTATCGGATTTTTTTAGGAGTTGTATTTGACGATCTATCTTGTCAAGGTTCATCGCTTAGTTAGATGTATGTATTTGAAATTATTTCGGTATTTTTCAATGTGATGTAGGAATAGCTTTTCATACATTTCATGGTGAATTCCGAGAATTGTAACATGGCACTCTTCAAGTTCTAGGAAGTTTTCAATCACCGATCCCTGCCCTGATAATTCAAAACCGTCTGGATGAATTACCTTTACCACCCCAGGTTCATGACAGTTTATTATACCAAATCCGAATAGTATAGAAAATAAACAGATGCTGTTCTAATCCCAATTTTCTTGCTATCCATCTCTACCTGTACTACCCGGATTTGGTATTACACCATCAATTGATTGGGTTGATTCTATCTGAAGCAGCATTGATTCGAGCGCTCGAATAGAAATGTTATTCAATTGAATTAGACCAGATGCAACACCCATCGGAGGATCGCCTGATTCAAGAAGGGAAGTTCCAATTTCCTCCTTATTTATGAAGATCTTGTATACAGCGCTTTGCGCTGTTATGAGGGACAGTGTTGAATTCTCAAAGCTATGTACCAAAAGCCTATTCCCTATTCCCTATTCCCTATTCCCTA
>NZ_CEZBFX010000129.1:0-10841 GCF_982964205.1 Roseofilum sp.
CTGATGCGAGTAACGTTTAATGAGTCGCTCCCTCGTATAGGAGCGCACTCTTAGGGAAGAGTCGCTGTTTATCCCGAATTCAGGTTAACTAAACACTTGGAACATCTCAGATAAAACTGTGTTAGAAAAGAGGAAGCCTTCTGGATCGCTCAGAGAGATCTGACCTGTTGAAGGTAAGGGTTGTCCAGGAAGCCAAGGTTGTCCATTCGGGGTGTTGAGGTTAATCCATCCTTGTTGATAGTAGGGATACCAACTTGGACTCAACTGTTGCAAAGGAGGATAACCAAATTGATGGGTTAAGGTCTTTAAAGATAGACCTTCTGCAAGCCGAAGACCGAGCATCAGAGTTTCTAGAAACTTTTCGGTGGACGAGAGAGGAGGAGTGTCCATCACTCCCCCATCTTGCAGCCATTGATAGTAAGTTTTTCGGGTGCGGGGTCGAATAAATCGGATATCATCAATGTAACTAGCCGCTCCCATACCCCAGCCATAGTAGGGCTGGTTGTGCCAATAGACACGGTTGTGGCGACAGTGATATCCGTGGCGAGCGTAGTTAGAAATTTCATAGTGATCGTAACCAGCTTGCCTTAAGATTTGGGAAGTTAAGCGATAGAATTGGGCACTACTCTCATCGCTGGGAAGGATTAGTTTTCCTGCTTCATAGCGCCGCTCAAAGACAGTCATTGGTTCGACAATCAGGTCATAGATGGAGAGGTGGGGCGGGGAAATATCGAGGACGATTTGTAGGTTTTTTTGCCATTGTTCAGAGGTCTGCTCGGGTAAACCAGAGATCAGGTCTATACTGAAGTTATCAACAGATGCTTGATGGAGGAGATCGATCGCCTGATAAATTTCGTGGACAGTATGCGATCGCCCACAAAGTTTTAAAAGGTGCTCATCAAAGGACTGTACACCTAAACTAATCCGATTGACTCCTAGAACGAGAAAACCTTGTAACTTTTTGAGATCGAAGGTTCCGGGGTCAATTTCCATGGAAATTTCGGCAGTGGAGGTTAACCCAAAGTGGCGATCGAGGGTGGTTAACAGTTGCTCGAGTTGACTGACACTGAGCAAGGATGGGGTTCCCCCCCCAAAAAACACTGTCTCTAAGGATGAACCGCGAGGGGGAGTCTGTTCAATTTCAGAACTTAAGACCTCGATATAGTGAGACATGGCTGGGGAATTGTCCCCCCAACGGCGATCGCCCACCACAGAAATGGCAAAATCACAGTAGAAGCAGCGACGACGACAAAAGGGAATGTGAAGATAAGCTGAACGGGGAATAACGAAAGATTGTTCTTGATGCTCCATGAGACCTTTCACCCCAGTTCGGTTTGCCGTCTTATGGATCGACAGCCTTGTGTATCGATCTCTTATAATATGGTTTATCTCTACCCTTTATGGCAATGAGTTTAGGGGGTTGATTCAGACCCCTCAATATTTTTCGTTCCCAATCAGGTCAAATGATGATTGACGCAATTATTATCATATCCTTTATCTTAGCAGGAATCGGTATCGGTTTCTACGGCGTGGAATTGCTTCCAACTCCAGTGTTAGACCAAGTGAGTAATCAAGATGGTCTGCGATCGGTCACCGCTGGATTTGCTGCCCTCATTATGGGAGCGGTTGGGTTATTTGTGCAAACCTCCTATCGGCGTTTAGAAGCGCAAGTGCGACAAATGCCGGTAGAAGTTCTCCTGACCCGTTCCATTGGTTTAGTCGTTGGTCTATTAGTCGCTAACCTGATGTTAGCGCCCCTGTTCCTGCTACCTATTCCGAAAGAATTTGGCTTCATTAAACCCTTGGTTGCCGTATTAGGCAGTATCCTGTTTGCCTTCTCCGGTATTTCCCTGGCAGATACCCATGGCCGGTCATTTTTACGACTCATTAATCCTCATAGTATGGAAAGCCTATTACTGGCTGAGGGAACCCTCAAACCTGCCACCACAAAAATTGTGGATACCAGTTGTATTATTGATGGTCGCCTGGAAGAATTACTCGCTACAAAATTTATTGAAGGGCAACTTCTCGTGCCTCAATTTGTCTTACAAGAACTGCAACTAGTGGCGGATGCGGGCAACGATCAAAAGCGGATTCGGGGTCGTCGAGGCTTAGAAATTCTCAACCGCATTCGCGAAACCTATCCAGATAAAATTGTTATCCACCCAGCCGATTATGAAGAGATTGCGACTGTGGATGCTAAGTTGGTGCATTTAGCGCAAGAAATTAACGGCACATTGCTCACCAATGATTACAATTTGAATCAGGTTGCGAGTTTACAAGAGGTGTCTGTCCTCAATATTAACGATCTCGCCCAAGCTATGCGTCCTGCTTATTTACCTGGTGACGATCTGGACTTAAAAATTATTAAGCAAGGTCGGGAACCACAACAAGGGGTAGGATATTTGGACGATGGCACAATGGTCGTTGTGGAAGAAGGGGGGCAGTATATTGGGGTGGAATTGCGCGTGGTTGTTACGGGCGCTCTGCAAACTTCGGCAGGACGGATGATTTTTGCCCGTCCTCAAGTTTCTGCGATCGCGTAAAATTAGGAGGAAAATTCCATCTCGATCATTAAACAGCGAAAAGAGGGATAACTCTTATTCATCGACAAGCGATAAGAGTAACTGATAACGGTATAACGCCACCGGGGTGGAGATGGCGCGGAAATACTCTGGATCTTGGGGGGAGAGATAAATGGCGGTAATTTGATCGGCTTCAACCTCACCCGTTTTACTCAATCGATGATAAGCCGTGGTGGTTTCAACTTCGTTTAAGTAAATCTGCCCTTGGCTGCGAAACACTTGTTGAGCTACTTCTGTACTGATAAAGTCGTTATCATTGGGGTTTTCTGTCGCTCGTCCAGTGACCAGAGATACTAATTGGCGATCGGAACCAAAGCGAATAATTTGCCGATTGGGATCGTCAGGATCGACCTTAACCGATCGCAACACTCCCTCGCCTAAATAAGCACTAGCAATATGGGAGCCATTAAATTCCCGATCCGCCACAATAGGGTTGAGAATCTGATTCAACGTTTTCCCCCACGACCAACCGGAATCTCCCTGAAACGGTAATACCCATTCACTCGCGGGTTGAAACCGCACCTCAAACTCGATGGGTTGATGCAAATATTGCCGATTTCCTTCAAAACCAGGGGTGACTAAATCTGGTGCTAAGGGTGCGACCATGTCTTCTAAGGTACTGGTTACTTCCCAAGTCCCTTCCATCCAGTCAGGATAAACTAAATCTCCTGTGGCTGCCATTACAGGGGGTTTGCTGTCCCAATGGGGAAACTGTTCCAGGCGATCGCCTAAAGGCCCTGCCCAAACTGGCGTGGCGATCGCCATCCACAGCAAAACCGTCACCCAAAACCCCCTAAAGAGCCGTTTCATAGCGCTCATAAGCCGTTACAATTCCTTGTACGATGACCCGGTAAATTCGTTTGCGTTAAATCTCCCGTCACCACCATCGGCGATCGAAATCCAAATCTTAGTTAACACCATCTTCATCTGTGCCCCAGTCGTATTTTGAGCCTCATCGACAATAATAAACGAATTATTCAAACTGCGAGCCTACATATAAGCCAACAGGGTATGCTGGTTTACATTACCTGTCCAGTGAATAGGAGATCTAACGATGCAAACCATCCCGTAATGTGATATGATATGCTCTAAACTCCTAGGTACTTAAATCCTTCAGGACATGACTATCAAAATAGCTGTTGCTGGACATACTAACACAGGTAAAACCACTCTAATCACAACTTTGATTCGGCAATATACAGGTCAAATTAGAGATGCTGCAAATGTAACTTCATGTGGGAAAGCTTAATTATTATGAAAGTCTTCAAGCTGATTTTATTGATTGTCCTGGATTCCAATATCCTTCAATCGCTCTAGATTATTTGGATGGTCAAACTTTATCACCAAGAAACCAAGGTAGAGTGAAACACGATATTGAAGCAATTCCTTTCATCAAGAACAGTAATGTTGTGTTGTATGTAGCCAGTTTAAGTACTGTTCCAGACGACACCCATGAGGATGAGATAGATGTTGTGACCAGGATTAATGGGAAGGTAGTGGGCATTGTCAACCAATATCACAAGAATTTTCGAGGAAGTAGCAGGGAAGAAGTAGATAATCGATGCAAGCTATGGACTGATTTATTGTATAAGAAAGGAGTGAGCAATGTTATTGTGTTTGATGCCCACTGGGATTATAGAGATAAGGAGAAAAAGATATATGATGCTGTTTATCAATTGCTGGAAGATCGATTAAAAGACGACTTTTACAGTGGATTGAAGCAATTTAAGGAACGGATGAATAGTATCAAGAGAAAATCATATGAACTTGCTGCTGAAAGTCTAGAAATACTTCAAGCATTTAAAAAATCATTCCTGAAGAAGGAATATCAAGATAATTATTCAGAATGTGTAGATGAATTTCAGAGAGTCGTCTATAAAGAAACTATCGGCTTGATAAAGTTCGTGAGTGATTTGTATAGCGTTGCAGCAGAGTACCCTAACGAATCCATATCAGACCTGCTATCAGAGATCAGAAAAACAAATAGAATGGATTTATATCAAAGACTCAACTTAGGTGCCAGTGCCTCAACAGTTATGGCAGGTATTGGTGCTATTTTTGGTGCAGTCTTAGGTGCTGTAGTAACAGGTAGTCTCAGTGGCGGTTTAGCTACAGTTCCGGGGGCAATCGAAGGAGCTAAAATCTTTAGCGCTCTGGGAGTTGCTGGCACTTTACGCATCTTTTCCGATGACGGAGATCGCATTAAGATAGTATTGCCCTCAGAAAAACTAGAGGATTGCTTTAAAATGTTTTGTTCTATTATCTGGGGCATACAATACAATGGTTTTGGTCGGGGTAAAGACTTGTCAGAAATAGAAATCAAAGAAATGGCAAGCATTATAGAAAAAATCACAACAGATTTATCATCAATGGATTGGACAACAGTCAATCGCAGTGATATAGTGAAATTTGCGGAGCTAGTATTTTCTGAACTAGAAAAATCTCCTCTCTAGTTATGGTAAGAAGGGAGGAGAGATGAGCAAAAAACAAAAACTGTTACGGCAAGTTCTAAACAATCCTAAAAATGTTAGCTTCAAAGATATAGTGAGCCTGCTTGAAGCATTTGGCTTTACTCTAGATCGGATTAATGGTAGCCACCATATCTTTACCCATCCAGACATTTCTGAACTCGTTAATATTCAGAACGTTAAAGGGAGTGCCAAACCCTATCAAGTCCGGCAATTTTTAACCTTAGTCGAAACCTACAACTTAAGTTTAGAGGATAATGTATGAAGGATTATCATATTAATATTTTCTACAGCGAAGATGATGAAGGATACATTGCGGATATCCCCGATTTGCAATTTTGTTCTGCCTTTGGTGCAACCGCGACTGAAGCCCTCCAGGAATTAGAAATCGCTAAACAGGCATGGCTAGACACAGCGAGATCGCAAGGCAAGCCTGTTCCTCAACCCACCTATCGACCTATTATTTATCAACTCAAAACTGCCTCATAAAACTCACGATATGACAATTTGTCGTATCGTGCGAACCAGACTTTTGCCCAGCGCCAAGCGCTCTATCCCCCTTAAAGAGCCTTTTCATAGCGCTCATAAGCCGTGACAATCCGTTGTACCAAAGGATGACGCACCACATCCGCTTGGGTCAATTTACAAAATCCAACCCCATCCACATTCTTTAAAATATCTTCTGCCACCACCAACCCCGATCGCTGATTTCCGGGTAAATCCGTTTGCGTCACATCCCCCGTCACCACCATCCGCGATCGAAACCCCAACCGCGTTAACACCATTTTCATCTGCGCTGGGGTCGTATTCTGAGCCTCATCAACAATAATAAATGAATTATTCAAACTCCGACCCCGCATATACGCCAACGGAGCCACTTCAATCACCCCTCGCTCCATCAAACTGGCAATTTTCTCCGGCTCAATAAACTCATAGAGGGCATCATACAGCGGGCGTAGAAACGGATTGACCTTCTGTTGGAGATCTCCAGGTAAAAATCCCAACTTTTCCCCCGCTTCTACTGCTGGACGAGTTAAAATCAACCGCTCATACTGGTTATCCAGCAGCGCTCTAACCGCCAGAACTGCCGCCAAATAAGTTTTTCCCGTTCCTGCCGGGCCAATACAAAACGTCAGATCCTGAGTCCGCACGGACTCCACATAACGCTTCTGGGCAAAGGTTTTCGCTCGAATCTCCTCGCCGCGACGGGTACGAGCGAGGACATTTTTCTTCAAATCCTGATGTTCATCCTCTCGCCCCGTATCCAGAGCATGACGAGCCGTGAGGACATCGACACCAGAGAGCAACTTACCTTTCCCCCAGAACTCTTCGAGCGATCGCACCAAAGCCGAACACAACTCTACTTGTTTCGCTGTACCCGAAATCAGCAACTCCTGCCCCCTCAGCACCACAGTTGCCCCGGTTTGTCTACTGAGGATTTTCAGATTTTCGCCCTGAACTCCCGACAATGCGATCGCACTATCGGGACTGGGCAGTTCAATGATTACTGGTTCATTGCTCATAATTCACCACAATTGGAGCAACCCCTAGCAAGTCGTCTAGTTCTCATTGGCGATAAGGCCCTTGAACTCGACGCGGTTCGGGTCGCGATCTCCTTCGTGGTTTATCTCGACTCTCTCGAACTCGAGCCTCTTCATGAGTCCCATGGCGTTCATGGCGATCGTCAGACACATGGAACCCACCATACACATCCAAATAAGCCGACTGTCCAGCCGCTTGAGCTGCCGTAGACAGCACCGTTCGGATCGCTTCTATATTGCGGCCACCTCGGCCATAGACCTTCGCCTTATCCTTCGGCGAAAACGCCACTCGTATCCAGACCAGAGGTTTACTCGTAGACCTCTCACAATCGAGCTTCAACTCCTCTGGAAACTCTAGAAACGGATGAATCAGCATCCGCACCAACTCCAAATAATCTGGCGTTGGTAAAGTCGATTGTGGGGTCACCTCATTAGTTTTCGGGGGTTGTTGCTTTGAGTTGTTCAAAGACATTCGCTTTTTCAAGGATGTTACGCACAGTATCAGTCGGTTGAGCGCCTTGTTTTAAGCGCCGTACAATTCCCGGCACATCAAGGCGAGTCTCATCCGTTCTTGGATTATAAAATCCCAACTCTTCCAAAGGACGAGCTTCCCGACGAGTCGTACTGGGCATCGCCACAATCCGATAGCTCACTTCCCGTTTTTTGCCAAATCGTTTCAATCGTAACTTGATCATCGCTTTCCTTCAGCAGTATGCTTTTCGATTTTAGACACTAAACTCCTAATCTTACCATTTTTTCACCGCTACACCCATAATTAACAATTCAGAATACAAATCCTCTCCGTACCTCCGTGTCTCTGTGGTTCATCCCCCTCATCTCATGTTCACCTTTTTAAGCTGGCCAAGCTACTACAACTGTCCAAATCCCTTCTTCTTCTTTTTCTTCTTCTTCTTGGGCGCTCCACCATAGCCTTGCCAACCGGGAGCAGGAGGCCGGCCGCCCCCAAACATCCCTGGCCCGCCACCGCCTCCAGGGAATCCTGCGGGTAAGCCGGGAAACTGGCCTTGCCCCATCTGTTGCATCATCGATCGCATCTTTTGGAAATCGCTCACCAACTTACTCACCTCCTTCTCCGAATGCCCAGACCCCTTGGCAATTCGCCGCCGCCGACTCGGAGAACTCGACAACAAATCCGGATTCTTACGCTCCTCAGTTGTCATCGAACCAATCATCGCCTCCGATCGCTTCAACTGCACCTCACCCTGTTCCAACTGATCCGCATTCAACTTACCCATCCCTGGAATCATCTTCATCAGACCCCCCAGAGACCCCATCCTTTTCATCAGCCGCGTCTGCTTGAGGAAATCGGTAAAATCAAACTGGGCCGAAAGGATCTTCTCCTGCATCTTCGCCGCATCCGCCAAATCCACCTCTTCCTGGGCCTTCTCCACCAGGGTCAGCACATCGCCCATGCCCAAAATCCGAGAAGCCATCCGATCTGGATAAAACGGTTGTAGAGCCTCTACCTTCTCCCCAACCCCAATAAACTTAATCGGTTGCCCCGAAATCCGCCGTACTGACAGCGCCGCACCGCCACGACTATCGCCATCCATCTTCGTCAGGATGGCCCCCGTGATGCCAATCTGTTCATGGAACGTATGGGTCAGATTGGCTGCTTCCTGACCCATCATTGCATCCACTACCAACAGCGTCTCATGGGGATTGACCACCGCCTTAATCTCGGCCAACTCCGCCATCATATCGGCATCAATTTGCAGCCGACCTGCCGTATCAATAATAACGGTATCAATTCCCTCAGCCTTCGCCTTTTCGACCCCTTGCCGGGCAATCTCCACCGGATTCGCATCTGCTCCCAGCTCAAACACCGGCACATCAATTTGTTTTCCCAGGGTAATCAACTGATCGATCGCCGCCGGACGATACACATCTGTGGCTACCAATTGACATGAGCGTTGCTGTTTGCGCAAATGCAAGGCCAACTTGGCCGAAGCTGTGGTTTTCCCCGTTCCTTGTAACCCTGCCATCAACACCACCGTTGGCGCAGGTTCCACCTGAGCTAGGGGGGCATTCTCTCCCCCCATCACTGTCACCAGCTCATCATGGACAATCTTGATAAACTGCTGATCCGGGCGTACCCCGCTCACCACTTCTGCCCCTTGAGCCTTGGATTCGACCTCAGCAATAAAATTCTTCACCACTTGCAGATTTACATCCGCTTCCAATAAGGCGCGACGGACTTCCCGCAGGGCTTCTTTAATGTTGCTCTGACTAATTTTATCTTGTCCCCGGAGGCTTTTCCAGGCAGACTCTAGGCGATCGGCGAGGGCATCAAACATAGACTAATAATCTATTGACTCAGGTTAAGTATTGTAGGCGCGATGGAAACGCAATGCGGCCATAGCTGACCTGAGAGCATTTTAGCGGAGGGTTTGGTTGGCTCGCAATCGAGTGCAACATTTAACCGAATCAAAGGCGATTTTCATACTATTTTCTTTATGATTTGTCAATCTAAACTTAGACAACTGTAAAAAATCTTTGAATTTCAGTAAAATTGCTCTACAATTCTGGTGCTTCGTATCTTAACCCCGTCACCTTAGATCAAACTATATGCTCTTAACCAAGTCCCGTCCTATTCCCACGACCCACACTACAGAGCGTACCATTGGGCGTAACTACCAAGGGTTAATCCTCCTACTGTTGATTACTCTGGGCTTGGTTGGAGGGATTGGGACTCGGTTAGTACATCTGCAACTGCTTCAAGGGACAACCTACGAACAAGAAGCTAAAAATAACCGCATTCGGGTGATTCCCAAACATCCCGGACGCGGTAAGATTCTCGATCGCCATGGCAAAATTCTTGCCGGTAGTAGTCTTTCTCACTCCGTCTATCTTTGGCCCCTCGCCAGTCGTAAAACCGAATGGCCCACCACCCTCAAACGACTCTCAGAAATCCTCAACATTCCCGAATTAGAAATCCAAAGCCGTTTGGATCAAGCAGAATATACCTCTCCCTACCTCCTGCGGATTGCCAGAGGACTCACTCCAGAAGAGGTGACTGCCCTGGCTGAATATAGCCGGGAATTGGAAGGCATAGAAGTCGATGTAGAAGCAGCACGGGAATATCCATATAAAGAAGTGGCATCTCATGTTCTAGGGTATACCGGGGAAGTCAACGAAGAAGACTTAGAGAAAACGGAAAATCAAGGCTATCGTCTCGGTGACATTATTGGACAAATGGGGATTGAAGCGGCCCTAGAAAAAGAACTGCGTGGGGGATGGGGGGGTCGAGAGGTAGAAGTAGACAGTAAAGGGCAAGTGGTACGCATTCTCGATCATAAAGCAGCTAAATCCGGTGATGATATCCGTTTGACCCTGGACTTAGACCTACAAATGGCGGCAGAAGCAGCTCTAGGGAATACGAAAGGGGCAATTGTGGCCATGAATCCCCAAAATGGCGAAGTCTTAGCCATGGCCAGTAATCCCAAATTTGACCCCAACATCTTCTCTGGGCGAATTAGTGAGGCACAATGGAAAGAATTACAAGGAAAAGATCATCCCTTTGTTAACCGGGCACTGCAAGGCTTCCCCCCTGCTTCTACGTTCAAGATTGTGACGACCGCAGCAGCCATTGAATCCGGAATCTACTCCCCCCACACAGTTTTGGGAACTTATCCCTATATTCAAGTGGGAGGAATTAAATTTTGGGACTGGAATCGGGTTGGTTTTGGACCCTTAGATTTTACCGGAGCTATGGCTTGGAGTAGCGATACGTTCTTCTATCAAATTGCCCAAGGAATTGGCGGAGAAATACTAATTGATTGGACGCGAAGATTTGGATTTGGGCGCAAAACAGGAATTGAGCTACACCGAGAAGAAGCGGCAGGGTTAGTCGCCGATGATGCTTGGAAGCGGGAAAATATTGGGTATGAATGGTTTGTTGGGGATACAGTAAATATGTCTATTGGCCAAGGTTTTTTATTGTCTTCTCCTCTCCAAGTGGCAATGATGTTTGCGGTGGTGGCTAATGGTGGGGATTTAGTTAAACCGCACTTGGTGCAACAAGAGGGAGACGATCATATTTGGCGCGAGTCTTTAGGTCTGAGTCCCATTACCGTTGAAATTTTGCAAACAGGATTACGTCGAGTGGTTAATGCAGGTACGGGAACCGTAATGAATAGCCTTTCTTTACCGATTAATGCTGGTAAAACAGGAACGGCTGAAGATCCCCCTCGTTTATCCCATGCTTGGTACGGGGGATATGCTCC
>NZ_CEZBFX010000129.1:10941-13259 GCF_982964205.1 Roseofilum sp.
AGCGGTGTGCTGTTGTGTCTGGCTTATATCGTGGGGTTGCTGCTGGTTCCGCTTCCTGGGGGAAGTTATGGGATGCTGGTGTTGGGGGAGATCGCCGCATTGACGCTTCCCCGATATTGGCGGATGGGGCCCAAGTCTGGGATATGGTTACTGGTGGGAATTGTGGGATTTCTAGCCAGTTTTTATTTTCATGTTCGCACTCCCAAACCCCCAGGAATAGACCTAAGTGCTTGGATGGGTCAACCGGTGACGGTGCAGGGAAATGTACTCAGTGAACCTCGGTTGACGCGATCGCACCGTATCCAGTTTAAACTTAACGTTATTCAAATTGAAGACCAGCCGGTTCAGATAAATGCTTACACTACGGCTCCCTTATTGCAAGCCACAGGATTACATCCAGGTTATCAGGTGGAAGTGCGGGGAAGACTGTATGAACCGCAACTTGCAACCATCCCTGGAGTGTTTAATTTCCGGCACTATTTAGCCCGTCAGGGGATGTTTATTGGCCTGAGTGCCGAAACTCTCAAATTTGAATCTAATCAGGCTTCCTGGGGATTGTGGTGGGTGCGTCAGCGAATTGTACGTTCCCTAGTGCAGGGGTTAGATGTACCTCAAGGTATAGTCATCGGTTCCATGGTGCTGGGTCGTCGAGCAGTGGACTTACCCTTTGATATCCGCGATAAATTTATTCAGGTGGGACTTGCTCATGTTTTGGCTGCCTCTGGGTTTCATGTGTCTCTGCTATTGGGGTTAGTGTTAACTTTAACGCAAGAATTATCCAAGCGAATCCAGTTTCGCGCAGGCGTGACGATCCTAATTCTCTATAGTGCTTTAACGGGGTTTACACCTTCCGTCTTACGGGCTTCGTTAATGGGGTTTGGGGTGGTTTTAGGGAAGTTGTTAGACCGTCGAGTAAATATTTTAGGGTCGTTATTATTGACGGCAACACTATTACTTTTGGTTAACCCATTGTGGATTCAAGATTTAGGCTTTCAGTTAAGTTTTTTGGCGACGTTGGGGTTAGTGGTTACTGTTCCCGTGTTGATGGAACTGTGGGATTATGTGCCACCCGCGATCGCCTCTGGGTTGGCCGTTCCTATCAGTGCATTTCTCTGGACGTTTCCCCTACAGTTGTATCATTTTGGCGTACTGCCTCCCTATGGAACTTCAGTCAACTTGGTCACTCTACTCTTAGTCGTAGTTCTGACACTAGGGGGAATGGTTTCAGCTTATGTGGCTTTGATTTGGCCATTTTTAGGGAGCTTGGTCTCTAGTGTTCTCTATTATCCCACGGTCGCGTTTCTGGCAATTATTGATGGGTTTACTGAGCTACCGGGTAATTCGGTGGCAGTGGGTAAAATTTCGGTAGTTCAGTTGCTGGTGCTGTATGGTGTATTTGCCTTGTTTTGGCTCAAGGACAGGATCGGGATTAAGGCTAAGAAGATGCTACTGGGAATGGCGATTAGTTTGGCGATCGCCGTAGTGGTGATTCCCCTATGGTACAGTCAACAGTATCTGTCTCAGGTAACGGTGTTTGCGACTCGTACCCCAACAGTAGCGATTCAGGATCGGGGTAAAGTGGTGTTGGTAAATACTCCGGATTTTGGAGTTGCTCAGTATACCCTAATTCCATTTTTCCAATCCCAAGGGGTGAATCAATTGGATGCTGGAATAATGCTTACAAGAGAAGAGCGTGCGATACAAGGATGGTTAGGGATTTTGGACACCTTACCCATACGCCGATTTTACCAGATTGGTAACCCCACAACCCAGGTAGAGCGGAAGATTGAGGCGCAAGTGAAAACTTATCAAACTTTACAGGTAAATCAGGGTTTAAAGTGGAAAACCTTGAGCATTAAAGGCTTAAGTTTAGAGCCACAAGTTTTGGAAGTTCAGTTAGAACACCAACGTTGGCTGATGTTAAAAGGTCGTGGTTTCACAGAGAATTTTTGTGCGGTGCAGTCCTGGTGTAGTTCTCAGGGTAAGCCGACGGTGTTAATTTGGTCGGGTAAGGGTTTAGCGGTGGAGGTAATAGAAAAAATACAGCCAAAGGTGGCGATCTCCCTTTCTGAGGATCTCGATCCAGCCATTTTATCCGCATTGAGAGCCACAAACACCCAAGTGTTTTTAACCGGAAGAGATGGAGCCATTCAATGGAATTCTCAACGAGGATTTAGCACAACTTCTAATTCACAATCTCAGAACGATTTTGCATTTTGAAGTTAATGACTCAAATAACCCCTGAACCAAAGTTCATTTATGGGTTACAGCGCTTCGCGCTGCTATGAGGTACATTGTTGATCGTAGATGTGAGTTGT
>NZ_CEZBFX010000130.1:0-12913 GCF_982964205.1 Roseofilum sp.
ACTATCAATCAAAGCAAATTTCCTAAAACCAACCAGATTCTGAGGAGACTTGGCATAGAAAAACCGGGGGGAAACTTGCTGGTCACCCGCACCATAAGCCCAATCATCAAGGGCAATGTCCAACCGGGAACAGTTGAAATCGCCAAAGGGAAAAAGCTGGCCCAAAAACAACAACTGGGAAGCTAAATCAGGAAAAACCGACAGCGATCGCCCCTTGAACTGAATGGCGAACCGAACCCTCTGTTCATCGAACTCCTCATCCTGAACTAGGGAATAAGCAATATAAGTCGATCGGCCAACACTGAGAATATGGGAACCGTAGAGAGTCCCAACTCGCCCCCCAGCATCGGGATAGTCCAAAAATTCATCCTGGAGACAGATTTGAAGAAATGTAACGAATCGTTCAAAATCATCCAGAGACATTTGCGACTGCAACGTAAGCCAATCAAGCCTTACAGAAGAAGAGCTATCAATTGAAGATTGATTACTCTGCTTATTAGACTCTCTATCAGTAGGGGAGTCGGAAATGAGATTTGGCGATCGCTCCGCTGCGCTCGCAAGCTCGCGCAAGCGATTAGCAGTTGCGCCGAAATTTGATTTTTTCATCATTCTTTAAGAATAAAGGTATAAGCTTATGATAAACGAGGTATACCTGAAGAGTTAATATAATCACAATACTTAATGAAATTATGAGGGATAACTCTGATGCGTAGCAGATAGAGTTATCCCTCTGAAGTGCGCTACTGGAAAGACTTACAGTAATCAAACTGACTAAGCGTAAATTCAATTTGTAATCATATTGTTATCACACAGTTATCATTTTTTTATGGGATGAGCGGCCCACATATGAGTTATTTTCTTTCCTCTAGGTTCTGTGCCCCAATACCAAATAGTGCACCACTCATCATGAACTAGTGTTTTGAAGTTAGTTTTCATTTCATGACTAGGTGTTTGGTCTTTTCTTCTATACCTTAAAGAATTCCTAGTTGCATGTGGCATTATTTCAGCCATAGCAGATTCATTCAGTAGATATTTGGGGAATTTATCACAATTATCAGTAATGTTATCACTGTTCTCCATTTCCTGACTTTCTTCTGGAATTAATTTGTTATCATTAGTGTTATTAAGCATGTTATCGCTAATTGATAATTGTTTAACCTCAATTCCCTCTATTTCTTTCTTTGGACTCTTAAGTTTCTCAATTTCCTCCCAAAGAGACTCAATTTCTGTCTCTAGTCTCTCAACTCTTTCCACTTTTACCTCACCTGACTTAATAGGCTCAGGGCAATCTAGATAACTCCTTAAAGCTGCAATCATCAACTCAGTGCGAGTCATGCCACAAGAATTGCAGTGTTCAGTGAGGCGATCATGTAGGTCTTGAGGAATGCGTCCAGATAGGAAAGGGTTTCCACTCATTGTTATCACTCTAATTATCACTTTGATATCAACACGATAACATATGTGATTACAAAATGATAACATAGTTGTAGTGGCCAGCAATAAGATAGCCTCAAATCAGCAATAACGATATTACCCATTCCCTAGCGCACAGCGCTATAGCGGCTACAAATCAAGCCAGAAGTAAGTTTAACCTAAAGAATAAAACTGAGAAAGGAGGGCTTTCTAATGTCTGAATGCGGTGCGTGTGATGGCTCTGGTCAATTTTTAATTTTGCAATCTGCTGATGGTGGTGAGTATGCAACTTGCCCTTGGTGTAACGGCACTGGAATTGAACTTACTTCTCTCCCCCCCTACCAAATTGAATTAATTGAACAAGAGATGGCATTTATTCAGTCCGATCGCTCTCTTCCCCTTTGTGAAAGTGACCGCGATTATCCCTAGGTGTAGCAGCCAGCAATAAGATGGAACCGATTAGAGCAGAACGAGCAACAGTAACTTTCTTTGAAGGACTGGCTTCCACAAGCCTTCAGAAGAAACGGAAGGACACTCAAGGTATTGCAGGGTCTTGGTTTCACAACCCTTCAGTTGGAAGTAATTGTTGGAAGAGAAGATGTATCTGGTGCTTCTAAAGTCAATACTATCTCGTTGGATGACTTTAATCAAATAAGCATTAGAAAAAATTATTAGCTGTCATTATATCAAGAATAAATAGATACAAAGCGCCAGCAATTGTATTGAATATTAATATCCAGAATAATTTATCTGAATTGATTGAGGATTCTTTTAAATATTGCCGTGTCGAAACAATATATCCATTCCAAAAAAACATTAATCCTATTCCTACAATAGCTAGCCATTGAATTGTTTTGCAATCACATTCACTGAACATTAGATTAACCTAAATTTCAAAACTACATATTAGGAAAAAATTTGAGCGCAAGGAAATAAAGTATTAACCAGAGAATGACTAAGAAAGTAATTGATAAAATAAATTGAAAAACAAATTTCGCGACCATCATACCAATATATCGATCGTGTAAATAAAGGATGAATAAGCTGAAAAGAAGTACACCAAAAGTAGCAATTAGAGAAGCCATTTATTAATCCTAAATTCCGAAGTGTAACAAGAGAAGATGAACGGCAATATCAAGAGAGGAAATCAAGAGAAAATTAACAATAGCAGAAATCAAATTGAGATTTAATGGAATCAATTTTAATTTGAGCAAGAAACACCTGAGCTTCAGAAAAAGAGGAAAAAGAGGCAATATCAACCACATTTTTTGGTTGATTACCAACAATCCTCATACAACCACGAACAACAAATACAGAACCATCACGAACACCATAACTAATGATGTCAAAGTAATCGAAAGAGGAATAATCAACCATTACTAAAACACAAAGTATTCAAATATAAATTACTAACTCTATAGCCATAGAGTCAGGGAAAAAGGGCAAAAATCCGCCAAAAGTGGTACAGAATTGGTACAAAAATCTCAAGCCGAAACCAGCGCCCAGAAAGGATTTGAGCGAAAAGAAGCCACCAAAAGCACCCCCAAAAGTGGTACAAAATTGGTACAGGAGTATTTTCAAAGCAATTCCCGAAATCGCTGAAAGCCTTGATATAACTGGGATGGAGCTAACCGGACTCGAACCGGTGACCCCCTCAATGCCATTGAGGTGCTCTACCAACTGAGCTATAGCCCCTAAAGTCCATTTACTATCTTGCCTTGATCAGAGGTTAGTTGTCAAGAGCTAAACCCCAAAAAATTTCTGCTCTAGGCCGATCGCCCCCCAGAAAGGGATAAAGTAATCAAAAGATCGTTGAGTGAAGAATCACGGCTATGAGTTATTCCCCCTATTCACCTCCCAATGTAGAACCCATTGATGCAGATGCCTTGCTGCTGCAACTGCGCCGAAAACAAGGTACATGGGTTGAGTGGGGACAGGCCTGTAGCCAATTGCAAAAGGCAGGATATGCACCCGATCGCATTTTTGAAGAAACTGGATTTGAACCCGTACAACAAAATCAGGTGATGGTTGCAGCCCAAGTCTACACCAGCTTAACCAAAGCTGAAATTAAAGAACCAGTGAGATCGCACTTTAACCAAAAAGGCTCAGATCTTCTCTACGAATTCCGCATCCTTACCCAACCCCAACGGGTAGCGGCTGCTGAATTTAGCCTGGATCATAACCTGGATGCCGATCAAGCCCATGAACTGGCCAAAGCAATCAAAGACTTCTCCCGCAGTAGTTCGTCCGCTGAAGGTTTTTCGCAGCATCCCGGAGATATTATGGCCCATCAGTGCTGGAAAAGCGCCCGCCAACACAAAGACATTCAAGAGCGATCGCGCCTAATTGCGAAAGGTCTGCGTTACGCCCAGAGTAATACTGCTCGCCAACATCTGGAACATCTGCTCACAGATTTTACCGTCGTTCCCCAAAAAAGTGCCCCCAGATTACCCGTATATCGACTAGAATCGGCTGACGAATCGCCCCGGGTGATTCCTGTCGTTGGTCAATTTCCCCTCACCCTAGAGGATTGGAAAGCCGTACCCTTGATTGAAGCCCTTGACCCATTTGGAGTGGTTCGTAGTCAAGGAGCATCGGCCTTTGTCGCAGTTCCCGGATGGTCGATGATCCGAGCAATGGGCGATCCGATTGCTCTCTTAGCTCACAGTGATGAACTCCCTGGATCACTATCCGAGAATTCAGAACCGGTTTTAATGTTAGTGGATCGCCAGGAGCGACAATGGGATAGCGATCGCTATTTTCTAGTAGACATCGACGGTCAATTAGAACTTCAATGGTGGGAAACGGAACCCGATCAACCCCTGTTAGCACAATTGGTCTTAATCATGCGCCCCCATCGTATTCTAGACGAGGACTTTACCAAAGAACTCTGGCAAATTGAAGAATGAGAATGATCCTTCTTGGTAATGCTGGTGCAGGAAAAAGCACCATGGCCCGTCGCTTAATTAGCGATCGCCCCATTCCCCGCCTATCCCTGGATGAAATTGCCTGGAATCCGGGGCCAGAACGAAAACCCCTCAATGAAAGTATTACCCTATTGCTCTCGTTTATCCAGGATAATCAACAATGGGTAATTGAAGGTTGCTATGCTGATATTATCGAAGCCGCCTTACCCTACTGTACTGAATTGCGCTTTCTCAATCCAGGCATAGCAACCTGTATTGATCGCTGTTACCAACGGCCTTGGGAACCGGAAAAATTTGCTTCTCCCCAAGAACAACAAGCCATGCTTCAAGTTTTGGTCGATTGGGTCAAAGAATACGAAACTCGCAGCGATGAATACGGACTATCCCGCCATCGTGCCCTTTACGATCAGTTTTGTGGAGAAAAACAGGAGTTTACCCATATTGAGCAGTATTATTCGGAGTTAATATAGCAGAGTAACGGTAAAGTGAGGACACTGGGAAATCTATCTTGAAACTGAACTACTTTTGCCCTATTCCCTACTCTCCACTGCCTACTCTCCATCTCCTCTACAAAGTTTCCCTAAATTCCCCCTGTTGGAGTAACTTTGAATGCCGATTCGAGTCATTATTGTTGAAGATTCTCCCATTGCCCTGACCATCCTTAAGCGGATGCTCAACGCCTCTCCAGATATCGAGGTAGTAGGTACAGCTCGTACTGGAAAAGAGGCGATCGCCCTTATTCCTAAAGTTGATCCCCAAGTCATTTGTACGGACTTACACATGCCAGAAATGGATGGGTTAACCTTAACCGAAGAAATCATGTCTACTCGCCCCAAACCGATTTTAGTCATTAGTTCTTCAGTGCGCGAACAGGATACCCATCAAGTATTTAAAGTTTTAGAAGCAGGAGCAGTAGATGTTTTTCCTAAACCGGAAGGGGGACTAGGGGTAGACTCCGATCGCATTCAACAAGCTTTAATTAATAAGGTGAAAATCTTAGCAGGAGTGTCTGTATTTACGAACCGTAAACGCTCTCCACAACCGGTGAATGCTTTTGTCCCTGTCACCCCAACCCAATCTGTAGTCGTTTCTACTCCTCCCTCTCGGTTTTCCCGTCCTAAACGGCAGTTTAGAACGACCCATCTGGGACTCATTGCCCTAGGCGCTTCAACCGGTGGCCCGCAAGTATTAGAGCAAATTTTAAGCCAATTTCCGGCAAATCTCCCTGTTCCAGTGATTTGTGTGCAACATATTAGTGAAGGTTTTTTACAAGGGTTTATTGACTGGCTCTCCAATCGCTGTTCTCTTCCCGTGAGCATTGCCCGAGCAGGCGATCGCCCCCAACCTGGCCACATCTATTTTTCCCCAGAACGTTCCCATCTGATCTTCGATCGGATGGGCTGTTTTGTTTACAGTCGCACCGTCGGAGGTGGAGGGCATTGTCCCTCAATTACAGTAACCTTTAATTCAGTAGCTCAATATTATAGAAATCGTAGTATTGGCGTGTTACTGACCGGAATGGGACGGGATGGAGCCGATGGTCTGTTGTCTATTTTTCAGGCTGGAGGCTTCACTTTAGCCCAAAATGAAGCCAGTTGTGTGGTGTTTGGGATGCCCAAAGAGGCGATCGCCCTCGGTGCCACGCATCAGGTTTTACCTCCAGAAGCCATTGCCACTGCCATTTTAAGGAAATTGGTTGTCTAGTTCCCTATTCCTTATCCTTGTGGATCGCTGACCACTTCAGGTGAGGGAATATCGGAGTTAGATAGGGAGTCAGCAGTATAAGACTTTTTCTCAGATTCAGGAACAGAGAGTTGTGGGGCTTCAGGAGGTTGTTCCTGGGCTGCACCAGAGGGTGCATCACCGTATAACCAAGCGAGTCCTCCAACAGCACCAGCCATTAATGCGGTATACCCTAAATATAGATGAGCAGGTTGTAAGTAAAATCCCTTGCTTTTTTGGGTATAAAGAGAAGACCAAGACGGAACTACGGAATGGGTCAGATCGGGTTCTGGGAGACTCGAAAGGAGGCGTTGACTGTCTAAACCAAGGACAATACTGAGGCGACGGACAAAACCATGCAGGTAAATTTCTTCAGGTAGATGCTCGAAATCACCGGCTTCTAGTGCTTTAAGTTCATGGATAGGGATACGGGTTAAGGCATGGAGCTGATCGAGGGAGAGAGCGCGCCCTAAACGCGCTTGTTGCAGTTGCTCGCCAATTTGTTTCCAACCAGCTTCCCGCTCTTGTTGTATCTTTTGTTGTGCTAACTGTGCTTTAGAGAGTTTCTGGGGGCGAGATACAGGGGCTTTGACTGATGGAACTATACCTGAATCAACAGAACTGGTCTTTTGATGACTTACCCCACGGGTTGGACTCAGTTGAGCGCTACTCTTCGGGCTAGTTACAGGAGAGATCGCTGCTGAAGGACGTACCGGTTCACAAGACTGGTGTTGATATTGACAAATAAAGTGTTGCAACGAGATCTGAATTGCTTCTCGTCCCATGGCTTTAATCAACATTTGTAGACCATCAACTCCTTCTCCGAATTGATCTTGGAGACTTTTCAGAGTGCGACGATAGACCTCAGAATGGTGGAGTTGAGCTTCGATTTGACTCAGGAGCGATCGCAACTCTTTCGGGGAAATTCCCAAAATGGCACAGGCTTCAACACTTAAAGATTTAGGGCTATTGGTCATGGTTTGCTGTCTCCGTTTACTGGTTTAACCCAACCCATCCGATCGGCAAATGGGGAATTAACTGAATAATCTCCCTTCCTTATTCGTAAATTTTGCTCTATCTCCGGATATTGATGGAGAGTAGGAAGGAGGAGTCGGGAGTAGGGAGACATGGAGATACGGAGAACTGAAAAAATGGAGACATTGATACAGTAATTTCCCCTGATATGCGATACATCGAATGGCAGATTTTAAAGATAGCCAAAATAGCTCACTCAGTAGATTCAACCATAGGTTGAATCTACCATTCCCCCATGGAGAGCGCAAAGCTCTGTATCGCAGATTATCAGGGTAAAGTGAGATAAACTACCTTAAGCCAAAATAGCCTGAGCCGCTTGTCTTCCTGAAAGGGTTGCACCTTCCATGCTATCGATATAATCTTGCTGGGTATAACTTCCAGCCAGGAAAAAGTTTGGAATCGGAGTTTTCTGCGCTGGACGATAGGGGTCCATTCCCGGCGCTTCCCGATACAAAGATTGGGCCAGTTTAACCACAGAATACCAGGTCATCTTCAGATTGCGGGAAGAGGGGAAGAGATCTTGCACTTGTTTGAGGACATGATTGGCGATCGCCTCATTACTTTCCCGAATAAACGGATCGCCAGGTGTTAACACCAACTGTAACAGTGAGCCTTGTCCTTCCCGATAATAATCTCCGGGACTTGCTAGAGCTAAATCAGCAAAACAGGAAAAATCAGCATCCGCCGTATACAATAAATTATCAATTCCAGCCGCTTTTTCTAATTGCTTGCGTTGCTGTTCATCATTCAATTCCGTCACCCAACCATCAAAGCGCAATTGCACCGTAGCGACTGGAACCGTATCCAACTTATAGATATTATCGAACTCCGGCCACTTACGCCAATCTGAGGGCAAAAGCTTTTGAATTCCCGGTACATCACAGGCACAAACATAGGCATCAGCCGTAATCGTTTCTTCCCCTTCTCCATCGGCAACCACTAAGCCAGTGACTTCAGTTTTACCGTTACTTTCTGTGAATTGAATGTCTCTCACCCGGCGACGGGTATAGATTTTTGTCCCCCGTTCTTCTAAATAGTTCAAAATCGGTTTATGTAGATATTCATGGGGCGAACCTTCCAACATTCTTAGCACTGAAGCTTCCGTTTTTGCCGCGAAAAATTGGAAGATAGTGAGCATACAGCGAGCCGAAATATTTTCTGTATCGATAAATCCTAAAGCATAGGCAATGGGGTTCCACATCCGCTTCAGGGAACCATTCGAGCCGCCCTGTTTGCGAAACCAATCGGCAAAACTGATAGAATCTAGGTTGCGAATTGTCCTCATCGCCCCATCAAAATCTACCAAACCGCGTACAATAGGACTGGTTGCTAAGGCGATCGCATTCATCGCCTTATCCTGAACCGAAAGTTGGGATGTAGTGAAAAAAGCCTTCAAACCATTAAACGGCGCACCCACCGGAAACCGGAAATCCAACGCTCCCATCATTCCCCCCTGGTTGATGAACGTATGGGTATGTTCCTTTAAACGCAGATTCTCAAACGCACCCACCTTCCGCATCAAAGCAAACAAATTGTAATAGCAGCCGAAAAACACATGCAATCCCATTTCAACATGATTGCCGTCCGCATCCACCCAACTGCCAACCTTTCCACCCACAAAGGCGCGGGATTCAAATATTTCCACCTGATGACCAGCATCAACCAATTCAACGGCAGTAGATAAGCCAGCTAAACCTGCCCCAACAATGGCAACACGCATCGAACGTCCTAAATATCCTTAACAGTTTCTTTACAGATTGTAACAGAGTTTGGGGAGGCTATATCCCCTTTTCCCCCGCAGTCCCTAGAACTTCTTGATATAAAGCCTCGCTGATGCGAAAATTTGCTTCGTTAATCAGGCGATCGATAATGGGTCGAATTTCTGATACCCATCCCCGATGCTTTGATACCAGCAAAATTCCTAATAACCCGGTAATTGATAAACCTAAACGTAAAGCTTCCCTACGTCCGAGACGTTCATCAATTAATAGCTCGTCTACGTTCAATTCTAAAGCTAAAGCGATCGCTTCCGACTCTCCTAAGTCTAAATGATACTGATTTTGCAGCTCTTCAATCAGGGGTTGATTACTGGGTTGATAAATCTCGATCCAATCTAGGGATAACGCAATTGCAATGCGTGTATCTTCCTGGCTACCTCGCTCTAGTTCAGCAGCTACTGCTGGAGGAATAAAGACTTGTCCGTAAAGCTGTTGGAGCAAGGAAAGATAGCCAATAATGGCCAATCCATTTAAGGATGACGTATCACTGACAACAATCATCCCCTTATAACCATCCCTTAGATCTCAAATATTGAATATCTGCTTGCCATTCTTGCACGTCATAATGGATATTAATTCCGCGTTCAGCGATCAACTTTTGGAAACCTATCTGGGATAAATCTAGGAGTTCTGCTGCTTTACCTAAACTAATTTTATCCTGCTGAAATAAGACTAAAATCAGTTCTTGCAGAAGTTCTGCTTCCGATAGTCCACTGGCTTTAACAATTTCTTCTGAAATCACTAAACTCATACCATAATCTTCCTCTGCCTCCTCTCCAACCCAGAAACCAGGTTTCTACTATAGTAAACCTAAATGTGCGATTCGTTCAGTCCAAAAGTGGAAGGAAATCCTTGAAACGTAGGACTGGCAGTCTCATATCCGGTTTTGAATGGGAGGGGGAGATGGTAACATCTCTCTCGACCCCTAATGAGTTATATAACGACTGTCCCATATGACTACCCAAATGAGCCGCGCCAGCAATGCAGAGCATTATAGCCCAATTTATGAGCGCCTAGGAACTACCCCGGAACACCTGACAGAGTTTTGCCAACGTTGGTCTATCATCGAACTGGCATTATTTGGTTCCATTCTCCGGGATGACTTTAATGCTGATAGTGACGTAGATATTTTAGTCACCTTTAAATCCAATCACTCTTGGGGTTTAGAATTTATCCAAATGCGAGAACAACTCTCTACTCTTTTTCATCGCCCTGTCGATCTGATCGCGCGAAAAAGTATTATCAATAGTCCGAATATGCTCCGTCGCCAGAATATCCTCAATTCGGCAGAGGCTATCTATGTCCAAGAATAAACAAGCATTAATCGATATTCTTACAGCTACTGAGCAAATTCTCAGGTATGTTCAAGATACCACACCAGAAGACTTTCAACAAGACGATCAAAACCAGGCAGCTATTTTATATAGAATCATTATTATTGGAGAAGCAACCAAACGACTATCTACTGAGTTTCGTCAAAAATATCCAATAATTCCTTGGCGAGAAATGGCTGGACTACGAGATGTGGTTATCCATGATTATGATGATCTAGATTTTGAAATTCTGCGGGAAAATCAGGGACTCCTTGATAAGATAAGATTGCCTCTGGCCATTGACAAGTTAGAATCGGTGGCGTTGGTATCCTGTGGCGTAATACTTGCAGAATCAATGTGGATAGGGGAATATTAGATTGCTCCGCTTGACGGATGAGGTCTTGTTCGAGATCTGGCGGTAAGTCGATCGTAATTTGCATCAATAATTTTCCTTAATTTATCCCTCTTGTGCTGATATTTTATCACACTCTACTCCCCAGAAATCAGGTTATACTCAGGAGAAATAATAAGCTGCATACAGCTAGGATATAGTGACAGAAGTCCATAGCTCTTGCGAAGATAGAGACGATATGTTCAAGAAATGACAACTTATTTAAGGCAACTATGTCCTACGATCGCGAAAAACAGGTAGCCATGGAAGCGGCCATCTTAGCCGCCAAACTCTGTCAGCAGGTACGCCAAGACATTCCAGAGGCGATCGAAAAACACGATAAAAGTCCCGTAACCGTCGCAGATTACGGCTCTCAGGCTATTATTTGCAAAGCCCTCAGAGAAACCTTTCCCAACGATCCCATCGTCGGGGAAGAAGATGCAACCGAGCTACGCAAACCGGAAATGGCCGATACCCTCAACAAAATGCTCGGTTATGTGCAAAACATCATCCCCGATGCCACCGCCGACCAAGTAACCGACTGGATCGACCGCGGAAATGGCTCCGTATCCCCCCGATATTGGACACTAGACCCTATTGACGGTACAAAAGGTTTTTTACGTCAAGATCAGTATGCTGTGGCTCTAGCGCTCATTGAAGATGGGGATATCAAGGTCGGGGTTTTAGCCTGTCCCGCCATGCCCGTCGAAGGCTCAGAACCCGGTATGCTCTACATTGCCGTGCGTGGAGAAGGGGCACAAATGAGGCCCTTAGCAGGGGGAGAATTACAAACGATCCATGTAGTGAGTCCTGATGATCGAGAAAACATGCGCTTTGTCGAAAGCGTAGAAGCCGCTCACGGGGACCAATCTCGGCAAAATGCCATGGCTCAAGCCGTCGGTATTACTACTCCATCCGTGCGTGTGGACTCCCAAGCCAAATATGGTATTGTTGCATCTGGAAAAGCTGCCCTCTACCTGCGCTTACCCTCTCCCAAATATCCCGATTATCGCGAAAATATTTGGGATCATGCGGCTGGTGCAATCGTCGTAGAAGAAGCCGGAGGTAAAGTTACCGATATGCATGGACAACCCCTCAATTTTGCTGATGGGCAGAAAATGATGAATAATCGGGGCGTTGTTGTCAGTAATGGCGTGTTGCACGAGAAGATTATCGACGTTTTGAAAAGTTAATTTCCTCAAGGGACGAGTTCACTCAGATCGGGTAAGGAAAACCAAAGATCTCGTGAACCCGCCCCTAAATCTTAGTGATATAGCAGTGAACTCGTTAAGTTAGGACGGTTAAGTTATGGTTTGAGGCAAGGGATTTCCAGCCCCTTGCCTAGCCCAAATTACCTTAACCCACTTTCACTTTAACGACCTTATGTTGTTCTTCTTCAACCTTCGGTAAAGTCAAGTGCAAAATTCCATCCTTATATTCCGCTTCCACATTATTATTTTGAATGCGGTTCGGTAAAGGAATCACTCGTTGAAACTGACCATAGCGAAACGCAGAGCGAGTTACACCTTTCTCTTCAGTGGTTCTTTCGCTGCGCCGTTCGCCAGAAATAGAAACCGCTTCAGCCGTTACTTGAATATCGAGATCGTCCGGTTTCATTCCCGGAACTTCTAATTTAATTTCAAATGCTTCAGGGGTTTCATGAAATTCAGCCGCCGGCAAGAAATTCCCTGGATTAGAGGGGACTTCTTTGGGCACTAAATCATCAAACAAGCGATTCATTTGGCGTTGTAAGGTATCGATTTCTCGGAAAGGTTCCCAACGAACTAAAGGCATACTGTTAATCTCCTAAACAAGTTACTTGGGTTTGATGAATTCAATCTAACAAACTGGCGCAAACTGTCAGGTTCGGTTTTTCTCCATTGGTTGAGGTAAGTCTCCGAACTTTCTAACGGAGAGCAAGAAAAAACCGATTCCTAAACTTAGGAACCGGCTTAAACATCAAGAGAATTCTAGAAAATGGCATAACCCTCATGGAGGAATAAAAGAACCCTTGGGTTACTGCGTTTTCAATGGGGCTTACTCTTAGGCTAGCGAATATAATTAAGCATCTCAGTTCGGTTCTCTGCTAAACGGCGATCGCAATCTCCGCACTTTCGATTAGACTGTACACAAACCACTGGTCAAAATTCCCGATCGAGATAGTTTTAAGATTTGCTCCTGCGCTCCTTCATCATTCTTCCGTTTCTGGTTCAAATCTTTACCGCTCTTTATTGGCAATCCGATCGTCAATGATTATCTGCACTGCTATTAATTTTTAACTATTAATTTTTAAATGGTTAATTGCTCCTTCACCGATTACCATGAGTCTTGCAG
>NZ_CEZBFX010000131.1:0-12862 GCF_982964205.1 Roseofilum sp.
TACTCGTGAGCGTAAATCTATACGGTATGCCATCCTTCAACTCCCTTAGATTTCCCCTTATTATACTGCTGGTTTTTAATTGGAATGACTATACCACCGCTCTGCTCAGTTTCTACACGAATTGGGAAGTCTAGTAAGGTAAGCAAGATTTGCTTGTCAAGGTTGAAGGATCTTGCCTATTCTCCTGCCCACCCTGCGATCTGCGCTACGATCTCAGAAGCCGGGTTTCTCCGAGAAACCCGGCTTCTGGAGACTCTTCTCATGCCCTTTCTGTTTATCGCCCTAATGTCGCCGGGTTACCCAAGTCAAAGAGTCCGGCGATACAACCGGTCATTAAAGTGGCGAGAGTCGCGGCCCAGAGGGCTTTGAAGCCGAGGGAGGAAACTTCCGATCGCCGTTCGGGAATCAGGGAAGAGAGTCCGCCAACGAAAATCCCATAGGAGGCAAAGTGAGTAAACCCACAGAGAACATAACTGACGATGAGCATGGCGCGATCGCTAATGGCTCCTGTACGACTCAGATTAGCGAGACTAATATAAGGTGGCACATTGGTTTCAAACACCCGACGACCAATAATCACGGAAGCTTGCCAAATTTCATTAATATCCAGAGATACCCCCGTCAGAATAGTTAGGGGAAAAAACAAAAATCCCATGATATTTTGCAGCGTAACTACTTGAAATACCGTACCGACTGGTGCAGGTAATCCTGATAGGCTATCAAAGCCCATATTAATTAGCGCCACTAAACCCAAAATGGCGATAATTACAGCCGCAATACCAACGGCCATTTTCACCCCATCTAAGGCTCCCATAATCAGGCTATCCATGGGATTCGGTCGTTTTTCGGGGTCTTGCTCTGGCTCTTCAGGAATTTTGCCCAGGGTTTCAGGCACTCCAGTTTCCGGAACCAAGATTTTTGAAATCACGAAACAAGCGGGAATGGTCATAATTGAAGCGGAGACCAAATGACCGGCAATGGAGGGAAAGACAGGGCGTAAAAACCCAGCATAGAGTCCGAGAACAGAGGAAGCAATAGAACCAAAACAACTGGTGAGAATGGCACAGATTTCGCTGCGTGTCATTTTAGCCAGGAAGGGTTTAACGGCGATCGCCGATTCAATACCGACAAAAATATTGGCTGCTCCGGATAAGGATTCTGCCCCACTAATTTTCATCGTTTTCTGGAACAGTTGGGCAAAAACCTTGACAATCGGTTGAATAATATTCAATCGATACAATAGGGCGACTAATGCCGAAAAGAAGACCACTTGAGGTAGGGAGCGAAAGGCAAAGATATAGCCCGGATTGAGATGATCTGAGCCAAGTTTATCGCCAGGGATCGCCACATAGGGTTGACCGACTGCACGCATAATCCACCGTCCTGCCGGCCCCGGGCCAAGCACTCGGTTAGGATTAGGGACAAAAGCAGAAGTATCGCCACCAAACAGGAAGCGAGCGCCTGCTTCTGAAGCATCTAAAAGGGCATTGAGCAGATTATTGAGTTGGGCAATCAGATCGCGCGTGGGGAGAACAAAGACTAAGAGTCCGATCGTCATTTGTAGAGTAATGCCAATGGCGATCGTTCGCCAGGGAACCACTTTGCGGTCTTCGGAACCAACCCAAGCAATCAGACATAAGATAACGATTCCGAGGGCGGAGATCAGGTTTAAAATGGGATTCATGGGCAGAGTGCTTCCTCACAGTAGCCAGCCAATCCGGTGATGTCACACCACGTTGATTATTATCAGACTCCGGAATTACACCGATGTCAAGTCTAGGATAGCCATCATGGATGAAAAATTAGTGTTCATGGGTTTAAGCTTAGGGTATAAGCACTCCGTTGGTTTAGGGAGAATTTTAAGGTTTATGGAAGCGTTTGATATTCATCCACCAGCTTGGACAGAACAAGCTACCCATGCATTCAAGTTCTGTTGTCCTCGCTGTGCGGCGACTTCGAGGCAAGCTGAACGGGTGTGGTTAAATCGGCGATCGCCCGTTTACACAGAAGGCAATCGCCGTAAATGGCAAGAATTTTATTTATGTGAATGCGGACAAGCCTGGTGGGGTTGGAGCAACGAACGTCCTCCCTCAGAGTTGGCGGGGGAGGATCTTCCCCAACCCCAACCCCCGAATCCCTTTGATGGTCTTTAAAGGGAATTGGGATTAGGGTTGATCGACGGCGACTTGAGGTAAGCCCATACTGTAATTCACTGCCCGGCTTTCCAGGTTATAGCTGAGTTCCCCTTTTTGGAGGAGCGATCGGACAAAATGCTCCAAATCCGACCCAATCCGACGCAGATTATACTCGGTTAAATCCTGTCCTTCATAGGCTGCAACCAACTCCTCAAACTTACCATAGACTTCTTTTAGGGACGAATCTGTCCAATTTAATTCATTATCTGGGTCTACATCCAGAGTCAGCATATTGTCAGATGGATTGAGTTCTCCCTTTTCAATAACAGCCGTAAAAATGCGGATATGGCGGGTCGTAGATTTGAGTAACATATAATAGTCAATAAAAAACAGCCTATAGGTATTCTGTCATTGCTAGGCAAAGGACGCAATCTCTAAGCTATCTTAGGCAAAGATGCCATTGTATTGATCGCCCAGAAAGAATAACTTCAGAGCAGTTCCCGCTTCCCCCATGGCCAAAAGTAAACTCAAATCCAAAGGAAAAGCACCGAATCTAGCCGCCCTAGTCAAACCCCCTCCGACGAAAGAAGAACTAGCTGCCAAAAAACGTGAAGCTGCCAATGCGCGCAAAAAGTTCAATGGAGTCCTCGGACAGGCGATCGGAATTGGCTCTGTTTTCGGTTTAATTGGGTTCGCCGTTATGGGCGAACCTTCATTTTTCGTAGCCGGATTATTTGGGATTGGTGTTCTCATATTTGCCTTAAATTATCCCATTCAAGCTCTATGGGCTTTCTATATCTATATGCCCTTTAGCGGCACTATTGTTTATGGAGTGGGAGGAGGAAATGCACTCCTCCAGTTAGCCAAAGATGCGTTTTACATTCCCGGATTAATGGGCATCTATCAATACTGCCAACGATATCGTTTGCCGTTCCTTGTGCCCAAACCCCTAATTCCCTTCATATTTTCCCTATTAGGGTATTGTGTCTTTATCATCCTAGTCATCAATACAACTGGAAAAACTTACGGAGGAGATAAACCGATCTTATTAGGGATTTTAGGCTTAAAAGTATTCATGGGATACATCCCCTTAATCAGTTGTGGATTTTATATGATTCGGGGGAAAAAAGAATTGCTTTGGATTACCCGGATAACGACTATTTTAGCCCTTATCACCTGCGTATTATGTGTAATGCAATATCGATCGCTCTTATCGGGTGCCTGTGAAGGCACTCGTAATGCAGTAGGAGACGATTTATTCAAAGCAAGTGTCGAAGCCAGATGCCTAGTTGGAGGATCTTTAACTTACAGTCCCCAGGTTGGTCAGATCCGTCTCCCCAGTACCTTACCTTCCCCTTGGCACTGGGGTTGGTATATGATTTGTAGCGCCTTCTTTACCTTTGCCACTGCTTTTTGCGATCCTTCTCCTCTATGGCAAATGGCGGGATTTGCTGGAATGGGATTAAACTTTGTTTGTTCTGTGATTTCAGGACAACGAATTGCGACAATGCTTGTCCCTGTCGTAACCGTTATTTTACTGGTGCTTACCGGTCAAGTTGCCAACCTAAAACGGTTCATTCCCATTGCAGTTGGATTAACCTTACTCTTGGGAGGTGCGGCGGTAGCTTTCCCCGATGTTGTACAAGAAAGATGGGATAGTTTAGTCGGTCGATTGGGTGCATCTAACCCAGCAGATTTTATTGCTGAACAAGCCGAACATTCTGCGAAGGAAGCGGGTTTCTTTGGCAATGGATTAGGACGGGCAACGAATTCGGCTAGAATATTTGGTAAAACTTTTTTGGTGGAAACTTGGTTCCCAAAAGTCCTCTTTGAATTAGGAAAACCAGGGCTTGCCTTATTTTTACTGCTGGTTACTGCTCTGACTTGGCAAACGTTTAAAGCTTATCGTTCGGTGAAAGATAAAAGCTTACGCAATTTTGGCGCTTGTTTTTGGGTATTTATTCTAATTATTAGTTACCAAACTTACTGGTATCCATTAGATACCGATCCGGTATGTGTCTACTATTGGTTATTTGCTGGTATTACCTTAAAGTTACCTGATATTGATAAGGAAGAACAAAAGAAACAGGAAGAACTGCAAGCGCTTCTGGAAGCACAAGCCGATCCGAAAAAACGCAAGAAATCTAAATCGGCTAAACCTGGCAAAAATGGGCGTAAATCGAGTAAAAAGAAGAAATAGAACTATAATCCCTGAGCGATCGCCGAATAAACAATGAATTTACCTTTTCTATCTGTGATTATTCCTACCTATGGGAGAGAAGAACCCCTACTCGATAGTATCCAGGATGTCCTGAAGCAGGATTATCCCAATTTTGAGGTATTAGTAGTCGATCAAACAGCCGAGCATAAGCCGGAAATTCAAGCATTCTTGGATGAGATGGCTAATTCAGGCAAAATTAAGCTGTTTCGGGTCAATTGGGCGAGTTTACCAGGAGCGCGAAATTATGCAGTACGGCGCTCTAGCGGAGATGTGGTGCTATTTATTGATGATGATGTGGTGTTACCAGAAGGCTATTTGATGGCCCATGCGCGCAATTACGATCGCCCGGAAATTGGTGCAGTTGCTGGTCGTGTTTTTGACCGCATGAAGTTGGGCGAGTCCAAGAATAATTATACCATTGAAGAGTTACCGCCGCAAGCTTTTGACCCTGGAATTGCTTGGTATCACATTGATTTAGTCCATACGACAAAAGCCCAGGAAGTCATTTCTGCACGGGGATGTAATATGTCCTTCCGCCGTGACATTTTTAGCAAACATGGCTTGGAATTTGATGAGCGATTTCGCGGCAGTGCGGTACGGGAAGAGTCCGATTTTTGCCTGCGCTTGCGCCAGACGGGATACAAAATCTGGTACGATCCAGAAGCTAATTTGGTGCATTTGGGGGAAGAAACCGGAGGATGTCACGATATTTCCACGCGATCGCTAGAATATCAGATTACCTTCTACCATAACCACTTTCTTATGGGACTCAAGAATTTGACCGTAGGTCAACAAATCCGGTTCTTTAGCAAGTTATTTGACTGTCACGTTTTAGGTCATCCTCCCTGCAATAAAAGTGGCTCCCCCATCAAAATTGTTAGTCGCGCAGGGTTCTACACCATGGGTTACTTAAGTGCTTGGCAGACTCGGCTCAAAACATTATGGAAAACAGGGCAAACCTATAGCCAACAAGATGAACAATGGCAAGCTTCTGAATCGGTTTAATGGTGTTATTAGAGTCTAAACAATCATGAAAATTTTAATCGCCAGCCACACCTACATTGTCGATCTCAATCGAGAGAAATTAAGAAAATTAGCCCAACTCGATCCAAGCATAGAAGTAACCGTGGTTGTCCCCAAGCGATGGCGACCGGGAGGCGTGCAAAACAAAATCATTGAAACCCAACCCGTTGATGAGGGGAATTTTCGAGTTGTTCCCCTATCAAACTTGAGTGAAAATAACCAAGGCTTATTGACTTTTGGGCTGGATTTAGTGCAACTCCTCAAAACCTTGAAACCCCATATTTTGCAGACTGAGCAAGGAGCAAAAGCGTTTAGCCATGCAGAATTAATTACCCTCAATAAGCAACTCAACTTGAACGCCAAAAATGTATTCTTTACTTGGTGGAATTTACCCTATGAAGTCAAATTCCCCATTTCTGTGTTAGAGGGATTTAATCTTAAACATTCCCATGGTATTATATCGGGCAACCAAGACGGAGCCGATGTACTGCGCGATCATGGCTATGATGGCCCCATCAAAGTGATGCCTCAACTGGGGGTAGACGAGCAGTTATTTTCGCCCCAAGAGCAACCGGAGTTGAGAATATCTTTGGGCATTAAGCCTGATGAATTTGTCGTGGGGTTTGTGGGGCGGTTTGTGGAAGAAAAAGGACTTTTGACTTTATTCAACGCCTTGAAAAAAATTACGGATTATCCGTGGAAATGGCTGTTGCTCGGTCGAGGCAACTTGAAGCAAGATCTTTTAAACAAGGCTTCAGAAGTTGGATTGCGAGACCGGTTGATTTGTGTGGAAAGTGTTCCCCATGACCAGGTTTATCGCTATATTAATTTAATGGATGTCCTGGTTTTACCGTCTGAGACCACCTATAAATTTAAGACGCTAACCGCAGCCGGTTGGAAAGAACAATTTGGCCATGTTCTGATTGAAGCGATGTCTTGTAAAGTGCCGGTCATTGGTTCTGATTCTGGAGAAATTCCCCATGTGATTGATGAAGCGGGATTGGTATTTCCAGAAGGGAATGTGGATGGTTTGCGAAACAGTTTGCGTCAAGTAATGGAAAATCAAGAATTCAGACAAGATTTGGCGCAAAAAGGTTATGAACGGGTGATGCTTCACTATACCAATACGGCTTTGGCTAAAGAACAATGCTCTTTTTATGAACAGTTGCTGTAGATTCATTCACGTTTAGTTCTTGTATTTTCAATTGATTTTCCGAAACGTAGATCTTGCCCCATTCCCTATTCCCTAGCGCAAAGCGCTGTAACCATAATGCGCGTTTTACAAATTGTTCCTTCCATTTCTCTCGTCTATGGTGGTCCGAGTCAGATGGTCAAAGGGTTGTCTGCTGCCTTGAGTAATGAACCCGGTATGGATGTGACGATCTTAACCACAAATTCTAATGGTGATACGGGTGAAGCGCCGTTAGATGTGCCCCTAGACCGCCCTGTGGAGGAAAATGGCTATCAGATTCGCTACTTTCGCTGCTCCCCATTCCGACGCTACAAATTTTCCCTAGATTTATTACAATGGCTGTCCGAACATGCCTCAGAATACGAGATTGCCCATATTCATGCCCTATTTTCTCCGGTCAGTTCGGCTGCTGCAACGATCGCCAGACAGAAAAGACTCCCGTATATTATGCGTCCTTTGGGAACGTTAGATCCGGCGGACTTACGCAAAAAACGCCAACTGAAGCGCATCTATACAGCTCTGTGGGAAAAGGGCAATATTAAAGGAGCTGCAGCGATTCATTTTACCAGCAGCATTGAAGCGAAAATTTCCGATCGCTTTGGCACCGATACCCCAGGCGTAATTGTACCTTTAGGGGTGCAACTGCCCCAACTACCAGAACCGGGCATGGCTAGAGAAAACCTGAATATCCCTGCCGATAAACCCTTAATTCTCTATATGTCGAGAATTGACCCGAAAAAAGGCTTGGATTTGCTCATTCCTGCTCTGGAAACCTTGGTGAATGAAAATTTTGACTTTGAGTTTGTTTTAGCGGGTGGGAATCCCCAAAATACCGCCTATGTGGAGCAAATTAAACAGCAGATCCAATCCTCTACCTTAGCCTCCTGTACCCAGTTTCCGGGGTTTGTCAGGGGAGCGGAGAAAGCGGCGCTGTTGCGAGATGCGGATCTGTTTGTACTGCCGTCCTACTATGAGAATTTTGGCATTGCTGTCGCTGAGGCGATCGCCTCCGGAACCCCTGTCGTTATCTCCACAGGCGTTTATATCTGGGAAGAAATCCAAAAAGCGGCGGCTGGATGGGTGTGTGGTTGTGATGTCAATTCGCTAACGGATAGCTTACGACTGGCTCTGAGCGATCGCCAAGAACGACTGAAACGAGGAGCAGCAGGGGCACAATACGCTAATACTCACTATAGCTGGTCGGCGATCGCCCAACAAACCATCGGCGTTTACCAACAGTTCGCGCGATTGTCCAGTTAAATTACTGTCCTGGTTTTCCCACTCCCTTCTCCATCGACTACCTATAGTAAAAACATCAGGTTAGAGAAAAAACCGAGATCGCATCTTTCCAGGATATCTCTCACAGGCGATCGCCCTCTGTCCTCACCGTCATCACCCCCATCTCCAGAGCATCCTAGAACTATAGCCGAAATCATCCAGACGAAACCTCTAACCTCTCGTATGTTTTTGTATTTCCTGTCGAGGAACTCAACCGATGAAAGTACGATGGAAAACCCTAATCCCCAGGATAACCCTATGGTTAGCCTTAGAAATCGTTCTTAGTTGCTTAGGACTCGATCATCTCGCTGATTACAGCGAGTATGTCTTGGAAAAGAAAGCGATCTCTACATTAGTCGTGAGTCATGGGTAATGAGATTTTGTCTGGATCGATTGTAGAGGGTTGAGTGAATTTCCAGCGATCGGTTAAAGTGACTCACATTTGGGCGATTTTGATCTCTAGCTTTGCTGCCATCGACGCAAATATATACTATTTTCCTGGCGAACAGGAGGATTTGTGATCGTGAATTGGGATTATCGTGTTTTTTGTGAAGACAATGGTGATTATGTGATTCGTGAAGTGTTTTATGCAGAGGATGGTTCGATTCTAGGATGTACGGAAAATGAGGTGTGTCCTACAGGGCGATCGCTACAAGAGTTAACTGAGGATCTGCAACTCTTTAGAGCAGCTTTAACTCAACCAGTTTTGAGAGTCTCCGATGTGCCACTATATTCCAAGCAACGAGAAGATAGGAAAACAGAGAAGAAGACGATTTCTCACGAACAGGTTTTAGCCCAATTGGGATTGAGTGAATTTCCGGCGATCGGCTAAAGTCAGTTACATTTGGGCGATTTTGCTCTCTTGCCTAGCTTCCAAAGCTAGATTTTCTGACCGCAATACATTACTATAAAGTTAAGTAATAATTTTTAGTCTGACTCATGAAACCGATCGAACTCCTCGCCATGGGCACTCTCCTCCTGTGCCTCACTGTCCTGAGCCTCTGCGCTCCCCAAACAGCCCTTGCAAACCCCGATCCTGGTCAACTCTCCCATGCCATCGAAGAAATTGAAAACTTAGATGCCATGCGCTCTGGGCTAGCCTCAACCCTCAAAGACAGAACCAAAGCCATTACTCCACAAACCTTCAAGCAAGTCTGTAAACCCGTAGGTATGAAAGCCAAACAACTGAGCCAAGAAAACGGATGGCAAGTGAAACAAATAGCAGTCAAATATCGCAACCCTGCCCATGCTCCAGACACCCCAGAAGCAGAAGCGGCCCTTGAACTGCTAGATAACTATCCAGAACTGATGGGATTCTGGCAAGATGAAACTCTTAATGGTCAACCAGGACAGCACTACTATCGCCGAATTAATGTAGAAGCCACCTGTTTAGGCTGCCATGGCGCAAAAGCAGCACGGCCAGAATTTGTTAAACAAAACTATCCCCAAGATTTAGCCTATGACTTTAAAGTAGGAGATCTTCGAGGCATGTACGCTGTCTTTATTCCCGATCCTGTCGCTTCTGAATCTGAATGAACGTCCTAACCCACCCTTCTCTCCTTAAAGTCCCCTTTTCTCAGGAAGATTTAAGAGAATCGTGTCCAACTCACCCAGGAAAACACAGGGTCATTGCTTTTCTCGTTGCCCTGCTGCTCTTCCTCCTCCCCTCTACCCTTTTGGTTTCGCCACCCGCATCGGCTCTGATTCGCCAACAACTCGAAGCACCAGGACAAACCCTCTATCAATCTCGCCATAGCTTGCGAGATAGGAGTGGCAAAACCTGGCAAGTGATTCTCTTTAAGCGGATCAAAGTGGGAGAATTAGCCAATGTTCAGTTACGTTTAGTCGGATTTCCCGAGCAAACGGTTTTTCAACATCCTGCTCCTCTCAACCTCAAAGATAGCCAGAATCAGCAGTTGAGTGCCTCCGATGTTTTTGCAGATAAAGCTCCTGCCCCCAATGTGGGACAGTACGAGCTAACCGATATTCTGGATTTGGTTTCCGCTTCCGGTTCCCTAGAGCTATCTTTACCCGTGGAAAATGGGGAAACTCGGATCTCGGTTCCTGCTGTGATTATTCTGGAATGGCAATATTTAGCTCATGAATATTAATACAGCGCTTTGCTTGCGTTATAAGCGACAGTGTTGAATCCCCATTCCCTATTCCCTATTCCCCATTCCCCATTCCCCATTCCCCATTCCCTATTCCCCATTCCCTAGCGCAAAGCGCTATATGAGGATGCTTTTAACCAGAATCTTAAGCTCCTTAGCTGTGCTGTACAATCAATAGGCAGCTTAAGACAGACACAGACCTATGGCGATCGCGTATAGTCGATGGATAAGAGTGCTACTGGTGGTCATGGCGATCGCCTTATCCGCCTGTAGCCCTACCCAGTTTCGCACATCTGCCGCTGAAGTGCCCCAACTGGTGCAAGCCATTCTCAGCGATCCCAAAACCTTTAACTACGCCCTCAGTCAAGAGACTCCCAACATTTTTGGACTCACCTACAAAGGACTGATTGAGACCAATGGTTTAACTGGAGAAATTGAACCCGGATTAGCCCAATCTTGGCAAATTTCCAACCAAGGTAAGCGCATCATCTTTACCCTCCGGGAGGATTT
Organism: Roseofilum sp.; assembly: GCF_982964205.1. Taxonomy (NCBI): domain Bacteria; kingdom Bacillati; phylum Cyanobacteriota; class Cyanophyceae; order Desertifilales; family Desertifilaceae; genus Roseofilum; species Roseofilum sp. Next base: position 10,471 of record NZ_CEZBFX010000131.1, read on the forward strand.
ACAATGGTCCGATGGCTCTCCCCTCACCACCGATGATGTCGTGTTTAGCTACAACGATGTTTATCTCAATGAAGCCATTCCCACCTCCGCTCGGTTTGTACTGATGATCGGTGAAAGTCGCGCCCTACCGACGGTGAGAAAATTAGACGATCGCCGAGTCGAATTTACGATCCCCGAACCCTTCGCCCCATTTTTACGCAGTACCGGCTTACCGATTTTACCTGCCCATGTCCTTAAACCGACCATAGAAACCCAAGACTCCGAAGGGAATCCCATCTTTCTCTCCACCTGGGGAACCGACACCCCAGTCGAGCAAATTGTCGTCAATGGCCCCTATCAATTAGAGCGATATAATACCACCCAACGGGTCATTTTTAAGCGAAATACCTATTATTGGAAAAAAGACGAAGGGGGCGATCGCCTCCCCCATATCGATCGCATCATTTGGCAAATTGTCGAATCCACCGACACCAGCTTTCTCCAATTTCGTTCCGGGAGTTTAGATTTAGTCGATGTTTCCCCAGAATATTTTTCTCTCTTAAAAAAAGAAGAAGACCGAGGAAAATTTATCATCCACGGACGACAACCCACCCTCAGTTCTGTATTTATCACTTTTAATTTGAATAAAGCCAGTCGCGATGGCAAGCCATTGGTCGATCCGATCAAATCCCGATGGTTTAATAACCTTAAATTTCGCCAGGCAGTTGCCTACGCTCTCGACCGACAAACCATGGTGAATAATATCTATCGCGGTTTAGGAGAACCCCAATATTCTAATATTCCCGTCCAAAGTCCCTACTATTTCTCCCCGGAAGAGGGATTGAAAATCTACAAGTTTAATCAAGAAAAAGCCCAATCCCTGTTAGAAGAAGCCGGTTTTCAATATAACAGTACAGGACAATTGGAAGACGATGCTGGTAATCTGGTTCGCTTCACCCTTCTGACTAATGCCGGCAATAAAATTAGGGAAGCATTAGGCGTACAAATTAAGCAAGATTTAAGCAAAATTGGCATTCAAGTCGATTTCCAACCCATTGCCTTTAGTACCTTAGTCGATAAACTCGGTAATACCCTGGATTGGGATGCTCATATTATTGGCTTTGCCGGGGGTGGAGTTGAACCCAATAATAGTGCCAATGTCTGGTCACTTGATGGTTCATTACATAGTTTTAATCAACAACCACAACCGGGACAACCTCCGATTCAAGGATGGAAACCCGACCCTTGGGAGCAGAAAATTGCCGATTTGTATATCCAAGGGGCACAAGAATTAGAAGAAAGTAAGCGTCGGCAAATTTATGGAGAAGTTCAACAATTAGTCAAGGAAAACTTACCCTATATTTATTTGGTGAATCAACTCTCGATGACGGCTGTGCGCGATCGCATTCAACCCATTCAGTATTCTGCCCTTGGTGGGGCATTGTGGAATCTCGATGAACTACAGATTGTTGATGAGTAATGAGTAATGATTAATGAAGACTTACGCGCCCTTTTAGAAGCAGTAGCAGGGGGGCAAATCACCCCGGAATCTGCCCTAAACCAGCTCAAATACTTTGATTTTGAACCCGTGAGCGAATTTGCTCGGATTGACCATCATCGCGCCCTGAGAACCGGTTTTCCAGAGGTCATCTGGGGACCGGGAAAAACCCCCGATCAAATTGCCCAGATTATGAATACCATGCGTCAGGACAATCCGATCGTCATGGCGACTCGCATTGAACCCGATGTCTATCATCAATTAGACGATCGCGTGCCCCATCTGATCTACTATCCCATGGCTCGGATTTGTGCGATCGGCACTCCCCACATTCGTCACCCCGGAACCATCGGTATTCTCTCCGCCGGAACCGCCGATTTATCCGTCGCCGAAGAAGCCGCCATCACTGCTGAACTCTCAGGCTTTCACGTCCAAAGACTCTGGGATGTTGGCGTTGCCGGTATCCATCGCCTCCTCAGCAATCGTGCTGTTTTAGACCAAGCCCATGTCCTCATTGTCGTCGCCGGTATGGAAGGCGCTCTCCCCAGTGTCGTCGCCGGTTTAGTCGGCTCTCCCGTCATTGCCGTACCCACCAGTATCGGGTATGGAGCCAGCTTTAACGGGTTAGCCCCCCTGCTCACCATGCTCAACTCCTGTGCAGCAGGCATTGGAGTCGTCAATATTGATAATGGCTTTGGAGCCGCCATTTTAGCCGGCCAAATCCTCAGAACTGCCCAACGGGTAAATAGGGAATAGGGGATTAGGGAATAGGGAATAACCTGAATTCGGGATCAACAGCGACTCTTTCCTAAGAGTGCGCTCCGAGCCACCACTCCTTACGCGAGGGGTCTGGGGAACGAGAGCGTTCCCCAGTAGGGGGTTTGGGGGACTAGTCCCCCAAAGAGATCTCGCACT
>NZ_CEZBFX010000132.1:0-12792 GCF_982964205.1 Roseofilum sp.
ACAACTCACATCTACGATCAACAATGTACCTCATAGCAGCGCGAAGCGCTGTATTCCCTAGCGCGCAGCGCTATAGGGAGATTGCTAGATTTTTGAGGAAATATAGGCAACCTAAAGTTATCGTTGCTTTAAGACCACCAACGTAATATCATCAAAGACCTTCTGTTCTCCAATGAACTCTCGGACATCCTCAATAATCCGATCGCGAATTTGATAAGCTGAATGTTGACCGTGTTGTTGTGCCAATTGAGTTAAGCGTTCTAGTCCGTACTGTTGGTTGTCTACATTTTCTGCTTCCGTAATTCCATCCGTATATAAGATCAGTACATCATTGGGATTTAAAAGCAACTCCTGTTCATGGATAAAGTCACTGATGTGCCAATCTAGACCCATCGGGAACCCTAAATCTAGAGTATCAATTAACTCTAATTCTCCATTCGCTCGCACCACGATAATTTCTTCATGTTGTCCACTCAGTTTAATTAAACCCTTTTGATAATTGAGAATTGCCAAACTCATATTTTTATCCGAGTTCATGCGTTCTAAGTTTTGGCAGAGGGTTTGGTTAACAATTTCTAAAAAGTGGATGGCATTGGTTTCATGCATATTTTGTAGCGTTCGCACTACCGTTTGAGCCATGAGCATTAACACCCCACTTTCTAAACCATGACCCGTCACATCCCCAATACTAATTTTGATCCGATCCCCTTCATTTAAGATATCGTAATAATCGCCTCCTACTTCATCAGCCGGTTCCATATAGCCAGCGATTTCCAAATCTTCAATATGTTCTAATTCCGTGATTTTTGGCAATACCATCTGTTGAATCTTTTTCGCCACATCCAACTCGGAACTCAAGCGTAGGTTTTCCGAGGTTAATTGTTCATTTAAGGTTTTAATCTCCGCGTTAGCTAAAGCCAGTTCCGCTGTTCGCTCTGCCACTTTCTGTTCTAGATTTCGGTATAAATACGCATTTTCTAGGGCGATCGCCGCCTGTCCGGAAATCACCTGTACTATATTAACTCGTTCATCTGTGAAAGCCCCGATTGTTAAGTTATTTTCTAGATAAACAATACTGATTAAGTGACCTTGATTAACCAGAGGCACACAAAGAATCGATTGAGGCTGATGGATTTGAATATAACTATCCTGAGTGAACGTTCCAGAATGTGAGGCATCATTCAAGACTACACTTTCTTGAGTTCTCGCCACATAATTGACAATAGCATGGCAAACTAAAGTCGATTCTTCTACAGGAAACTCTTGAAGCACTTTAATCTCTTCAGAGTTAATATTTCCCGATGCTTGAATCACTAAACTTCCTCGATCGGCCATCATCAAACAGCCCGTTTGTGCCCCAGCATTTTGGAGGATAATTTTCATTAACTCGACGAGCAACTTATCTAAGACAATCTCTCCAGAAATTATCTGATTCGCCTTAAATACGGTTTCTATATCCAAGGTTTTATGCAGATTTTTTTCACTAGATGTTTGGGTTTGAATCTCAGAAAAACCAGAATCCTGTTTGGGTAAAGCAGTGAATAAAGTTGAATAGCGGTGGTTTAAGCGATTAACTTGAGTCGAAGCGCCCCAAAGCGTATCAGCATAGCTTACTTCCATCTGTTCCAGGTGCTTTACCTTCGCTGTTGCTCCCCAATGAGAGTAGCAGTAATGAGCCTCCATTATGTGAGCGCGAGCAGCGATTGCCTGACCCCAATCTAGATAAAATTTGGCAGCGAGTTCGTTGGCTAAAGCTTCTTCTTGGATGTATTCGTTTTCTTTGGCTCCAGATATAGCCTTGTTGTATAGCTCGATTGCCTCTGCTTTTTTCCCTAATATTCGGCATTTTTCTGCTTCTACTAAATCCACCTTATGTTGGTAGTTCATGGGAGCATAATGCGCCCATTGCTGTTGCAGTTCTGTTTGGTTTTGTTCAACTTGTTGGAGTCCCTCTAATCTTTCCTCCTCGGATTCGGAATTCAAAGCAGCGATCGCGGTTAAAGAAGCATAGAATAGAAAAGCCGGTTCGCCAACGGTTCCAGAGCTAGCTATTAAATAACGCTTTACTTCATGAACAGTACTTTGAGCTAATTCTATTTCCTCAAATAAGTAGCAAAGCATCAGCTTGTATAAATAGAGCATAAACAAGCCAAGCAAGTCATGGGTAGAAATGAGTCTAGGTACAAATTCTACTTCTTGGAAAGCTTCTCCAGACAAAATACTTGGGTTCTCCGCAAACCCCAGTAAATTCAAAATGGTTTGCCAATGGATTCGACAGTAATTCGCGGTTATCGACTGATTTAGTTGCGCCAAAGTCAGACAGTAGGCGCTCGCTTCATGATTTAAGGTATTAAGGGATTGACCGCACCAGAAAGCATTGAGACAAAAATTGTGAGCTGCATATCCAATATCTTCTAATTGGCCAAATTCACTAGCCGATACATAAGCTTCCTGCATTAGGGATAGGGTTTGTTTGGTATGAAATTTGCGGTGTAGTACAGAAAAAACGATTATGCACAAGACTTTAGCAGTTATGACCTTTTCATCCAGTTTTGATACGATCTGTAGTGCCAACTGACCCAACTTTACCCCTGTATCGACATCTTGGAGGCGAATACAAGATAGCGCACCATAGTAGGCGTAAGCATAAGCTGAAGTCGATGTATTTCCATATTGAATCGATAGCTTGACTGATAAGGCAATCAGTAATGGCAATAAGAGAGGAGAAGAAATATGAGCCGCTGATATAATGCTATTAATCACCTCCATAATGGCGATTTTTTCCCGATCGCTCATGATTGGCAAGTTAACCAAGTCTTCGGTTTTTCTTCGTCCAATTATTTCTCCAATTTCTGTAAGTGCCTTTTGAATATCATTCTCTGTGGGATTTTCAGGAAAAGTAACCCCTAACTGTTGCAGTAATTGTCGGGCTATGGTAATGGCTTCTTTAAGTTTATTTTGAGAGACTTTTGAGACGATCGCAATCCGATACACCTTAACCTTTTCTAGTATTTTGTTGGCTCTGGCAATCACGATTTCAATAAACGCTTCCATTGCCTCAAGATCGCCGCATAGCGAAGCCAATTGAGCTGCTAGTTCGTGGAATGCTAGAGTCATTTCATATTGCCGCTGCCAACCGGTCTCACTTAGCAACAATAATCCCGTGTTGGCATACTCGCTAGCCGCTTGATAGGCGTTAGCATCCTTGGCTTTGCGGCAGGCTACGAGATTGAGTTCGGCAAGTTCGTCGCGTTCTTTTTGCTCGGTGATTAAAGCCGTTGCATCATTGAATTGGCCGACTAGCTCAAAAATGTTCTCTTCTCTGTCTTCTGGAGGTATATTTTGGAGCAGTGTTCGTCCGATGTGGTAGTGAAGCGATTCTTTTTTAGGGTCAGGAATCAGTGCATAAGCTGCCTGTTGGATGCGATCGTGACCGAACTTATAGGACTTAATCAACAGGTTTTCATCGAGTTCTGAGAGAGGCAAGATGAAGCCGCGATCGAGAGCTATTTGAAGTAGCTCGAACGTTTCTTGAGGCGAGATCTCGCAGACCCAGGTCAGAAGCTCTAGGTCAAATTCTGCACCGCAGCAAGCGGCTAGGGCTAAAATTTCTTGGCTGGATGGGGTCAATTTTTGCAGTTTCTCTACCATCAATTCTACGACATTATCGGTGAAGCCCCTCGCTGCGATCGCTGCCATATCCCATTGCCAACTTCTCGCTTGTCGGTTGAATTGCAACAAGTCTTCGTCATGCAATGCTTGTAAAAACTCATTGACGAAGAAAGGATTTCCCCCAGTTTTTTCTAGCGTTAACTGAGCTAAGTCGCTAACAGCTTGAGACGTTTGCTGGAGGGTATCGCCGATTAAAGCAGCAATTTGGTCGAGGGGCAAAGGGTTTAAAGTAACCTGTGCGATCTCCTCGCTCTTATTTTGCCGGAGTTTGGCCAGGGATATTGCCAAAGGGTGGCCGGCAGAAATTTCATTATCCCGATAAGCACCTAACAGCAAGAGATATTCTGTTTGCCCTTCGAGCAACATCCGCTCCATCAGTTGCAAGGTGGCCAAATCCGCCCATTGCAAGTCGTCGAGGAAGAGAGTCAAAGGATGCTCTTTATCACAGAAAACGTGGATAAAGTTTCCGAAAACCAGGTTAAAGCGATTTTGGGCTTTGTTGGCTCCTAAGGTAGGAATGCTCGGTTGCTTGCCGACAATCAGTTCCACTTCGGGAATCACATCAATAATAACTTGTCCGTTATTTCCCAGCGCCTTCAAGATTTTTTCTTGCCAGACTTGCAACCGAGCCTCAGTTTCTCCCAATAATTGCTCCACCAGGGAGCCAAAAGCAGCAACGATCGCCGAATAGGGAATATTGCGCTGAAATTGATCGAATTTCCCGGCAATAAAATAGCCCCGATGTGCAGTGATGGGCTTGTAGAGTTCCTGTACTAGGGAGGATTTGCCAATACCGGAGTAACCCGCGACCAACATCAGTTCGACTTTTCCCGTCTCGGCTACTCGCTCGAACGCTTCGAGCAAAGTCGCGGTTTCTGCTTCGCGTCCGTAGAGCTTTTGAGGAATCTGAAAGCGAGCAGCAATATCTTTTTGAGCTAGGGGGAAGGGGGCAATCTTACCGCTCGCTTCTAATTGTTGGCGACATTCTTCTAAATCCGATCGCAATCCCTCGGCACTTTGATAGCGTTCTTCGGCATTCTTCGCCATCAATTTTAAGACAATATCTGCCAAAACTTGCGGAATTGGTCGTCTATTCTCTGAGGTGACTGCTAAAATTGGCATTTTAGCAATATGACAATGGATTAATTCCAAGGCATCTTCAACAATAAAGGGCAATTTCCCGGTTAACAGTTCGTAAAACGTGACTCCTAAGGAATAAAAATCCGTGTGATAGTCTAAACTGCGATTCATTCGACCCGTCTGTTCCGGGGAAATATAAGCCAAGGTTCCTTCTAAAACGTTAGGATTTTTTAGGGTTGGATTTTCTCGACTCAGTTGGGTGGATATACCAAAATCAATGATTTTCACTTCTTTGGTCTCGGTATTTAGCACAATATTGGCGGGATTAATATCTTTGTGAATAATATGTTTTGCGTGAATTTGTCCCAAGCTTTCGGTAATGGCGATCGACAGCCATAAAAATTCCTCTAAAGAAACTCCTGAGCGCTCTTGCAGCCATTGTTTTAGTGAAATTGCTCCAAAATCTTCTAGAACCATCGCCAAGCTTCTTTGCCATTTTTCTAGGCTATAAGCTTTGACGATCTTGGGAGATGCTAACTGGTTAATAAGCTGATATTCTTGTTTGTAGCGTCGAATCTGCTCTGAGGTGGGATAGTCTCGGTTGAGAACTTTGATGATGACGGGTTGGCGATCGCTAATTCTTCGAGCGCGATAGACTTGGGAGTTTTCGCTATCGTGAATGAGAATTAAGTTCTCGTATCCAGTCAGGGCAACCATAACAATCAACCACTAGAGAGATTTTTCTTCTAAAGATCCTAACCCCGAAAGGCTATATAAAGTAACTCTTAAGTTCTCCAACGTTAAAGAGGCGATCTTCTTAATATACTCAGGCCTAGAATCTGGGCTAAAATGATATGAATCTGTATTTTGTCGAATAGCTTGCTATGACTATGCAACCTCAACACGATCGTATCATTATCTTTGATACCACTCTCCGCGACGGCGAACAATGTCCAGGGGCAACCCTCAATGGCGATGAAAAACTGGCGATCGCGAAACAACTGGCCCGTCTAGGAGTAGATGTGATTGAGGCTGGTTTTCCGTTTGCGAGTCCGGGGGATTTTGATGCGGTGCAGAAGATTGCCGCTACGGTGGGAACCGAAACGGGGCCAACCATTTGCGGGTTAGCCAGAGCAACGCGCGAGGATATTAAGGCGGCAGGGGAGGCAGTGAAACCGGCGGCCAAACCTCGGATTCATACGTTTATTGCCACTTCGGATATCCATCTGCAATATAAGTTGAAGAAGAGCCGGGAAGAGGTGCTGAAAATCGCACCGGAAATGGTGGCTTATGCGAAGTCGTTTGTGGATGATGTGGAGTTTTCCCCCGAAGATGCGGGACGTTCCGATCCGGAGTTTTTGTATCAGATTTTGGAGGCGGCGATCGCTGCTGGGGCAACGACGGTTAACATCCCCGATACGGTTGGCTATACGACTCCAGCGGAGTTTGGCGGTTTAATTCGCGGCATTAAGGAAAATGTGCCGAACATTGACCAAGCGATTATTTCGGTTCACGGCCATAACGATCTGGGTTTGGCGGTGGCGAACTTCTTGTCTGCCGTAGAAAATGGCGCTCGGCAACTCGAATGTACGATTAATGGCATTGGCGAACGGGCAGGAAATGCGGCTCTGGAAGAGTTGGTGATGGCTCTGCATGTGCGCCGTCAGTATTATAATCCCTTCTTTGGCCGCGCTCCGGAGTCCACGGAACCTCTGACCCAGATCGATACGAAGCAAATTTATAAGACTTCCAGATTGGTGTCGAATTTAACGGGAATGTTGGTGCAGCCGAATAAGGCGATTGTGGGTGCGAATGCCTTTGCCCATGAGTCGGGGATTCACCAGGATGGGGTTCTGAAGAATAAGCTCACCTATGAAATTATGGATGCTGAGTCCATTGGCTTGAGTGAAAATCAGATTGTATTGGGTAAACATTCGGGCCGTCATGCCTTCGGTAACCGTCTACAAGAGTTGGGCTTTGAGTTGCCGGACACCGATTTAAATAAGGCGTTTGTGCGCTTTAAGGAATTAGCTGATAAGAAAAAGGAGATCAGCGACTGGGATATCGAGGCGATCGTGAATGATGAGATTCAACAAGCACCAGACTTCTTCCGGTTGGAGTTGGTGCAAGTCTCCTGTGGAGATCGCGCACAACCGACAGCAACGGTAACGGTGCGGACTCCAGACGGGGCAGAGCTGACGGATGCGGCGATCGGCACCGGGCCGGTGGATGCGATTTATAAGGCGATTAATCGGGTGATTAATGTGCCCAATAAGTTGATTGAGTTCTCGGTACAGTCAGTGACAGCGGGAATAGATGCGATCGGTGAAGTTACCATCCGCGTGCAACATGAAGACCGGGTATACTCCGGCCATGCAGCGAATACGGATATTGTAGTCGCGTCTGCTCAAGCTTATGTCAACGCCCTCAACCGTCTCTCGGAAGCGTTGAAAAAAGAACGCCTCCACGCCCAACACGAAACTGCCGTAGTGTAGTTAACGCTCTAGGTAAGGGGGAGTTTGGGATCTCCTCCTTACCTAAAGATCTATGGAGGGGGCGATAAAACTGTGTAGAATAATAGGCTATCAAAATTAGCTTTCATTTACAGAAAAGGCATAATTACCATCAGGAAAACGAACTACAGGAATCCAAAAGGGGACTCCATCCCAACCACCTTGAGGATCTATGTCTCCATTAACTCTAGTCATTAATAATGCAGGAAATCTTCTATTAATACCATAAGGTACAGCTCCTGCTCCTCCAGGTAAAACTGCACCAATTTTCCTGTAACTGCGAGTTTCAGTTTTCTTCAAGTTAGAATTTCGATTAACAATCACTAGATTACCTCTATTTTGATACTGTGGATTTTCTTTAAGTGTATTTAGAGCCATTTTAATCAAGTGATCTTTCCAAGAATCATTCTGGTTAGGTTCTGAAAACTTAAAACTTAAAATTCTTAACAAATCATCAATTGTGACAGGGTAAGGATTTTGCAAACGTGGATATTCGGACTCAGATAAAAGTTCATCAAGTTCTTGAGTTTGATTACCTAGAACTTCAGGATTAGAGATAGGTAGATGAGGAAAGTATTGCCTTCCTCCTTGATACGTTACTAAAGTGACAGTATTTTCGTTTAAGACATTGCGTCGAGTTGGTCTCATCCCTCTGATTGGTAGAGGAATAGCTTGAATAGGCTCATGAGTTTCTCTGCATTGTTCGCGAACAGCATTATCACTAGCATGAATTGCATGAAACCTTTGTGCTAAGTGAGTAGGAAGATAAATTCGGATAGCTGGCAATTCATTCTGTCGATAGCCATACATTCTGGCATGTTGTAAAACAGTATCCATCTGTGGTTGTTGAGCATCTCGTCCGTAGTAAGTTACCAGTAAGTTCTTAACTGTTACTCCACGTCCTATTTTGGTTCCACCAATGTATAGGATATGTTTTCTGGCTGGATTTGGGCTGACTCCTTCACCAGTACTAGAATTGATTTCTATTACTTCTGTAGAAGTAATACGTCTTGCTATTTCATTGATGACATCAGTGAATGTTGGAATAGTGAATGTTGGAATAGAAGAAAAAGTTTGTTGTAAATCATCATATGCATTTTGCAAATCTTGCCTGAGATCAGTAGAGATAGAATCAATAGAGTTTCTAGATACCTCTCTTAATTGATTAGTTAGTTGATTTTTGAATTGCACAACCAATTCATAAGCAAAATGATGATCGTTTTGTCTAAAGCTAGTATGCAGAAGATACGTATGCTTTTTGGTATTTCCCTGTATTCTTAATATAGCTGCTCCTAAGAAGAAAACTAATAAAGATTCTTTAACAGTTCTAGGGATCTGATTCCTTGTTACTAGCCCATCAACATCAATTTCAGGTACTGTACGAATATGTTCTGAATCTTGAAAATTGTCTCGATCAAAAAAGTAATTGCCACCCACATAACCTCTCCCTGGAATAGTGACTTCAACAAAATCAGGTCTGAAATCACTTTGGTCGTCCTGTAGTAAGAGTGATTGAGGAGTGGCTGTTGTTTGCAGATATGTATGAGATTGTAAATGATTCCTCAGATTTATTATCGCTTGATTAACACGACTTGTTGGCCTTAATGGATTATTGATATTTGTATCTAAGCTGGCTTGATCTGCCTCATCATCAATAATGAGAACAGATTGGTTATGCCAATTCAGTTCTTCCGTTCTTTGTAATACTCTTCCAAGAATTCCTTGATGTTTAGACGCAACTAAAACTACTGGAAATCCATGACTAAATTCAATCCCATTTCTAAACTCCTTTTTTCCAAACACTTGAAAACTATCTAATGCTCCTTTAATCCGGTGAAGAGTTTGTTCATAAATATCATTTAAATTGGAGGTCATCACAATGAAGTTACTATATCCATTATCAGCAGCTAAGGCCATAGTTGTTAGGATGACAGATGTTTTTCCACTTTGAATATGACCATAAATCAGACCTTTACACGAACCAACTGTATTAGGTTCTAATGAACGTCTAAAAATTTCACATGACGTTTCGAGAATTTGCTCAAAATCAGAATAAGCAATATGTTCTTCATCATATAAATATTCACGAAGATTGAGTACATTATCACCGTCTTGCCTATTAATTTGTGCCATCAGTGTGTTCCTCGCTATTGTTTCAGATATTTAACTGAAAAATTTTATAGTTCAAAGTTTAAGAATGTATTTAGCAATTTCTAATGTCATTAGAAAACTCACCGCATTAGCTAGTTGCTGTTGTTTATAAGTTAAACCAGACTTTTTATCGGTATCAAGTCCACCACAAAAAGTAAACCAATCCGGTAATGATTGTAGGCGAGTCGCTTCTCTTAATGACAAATTTCGATTTTGCTCAGGATGCACCAACATACTTTTTCTATAATTCCCTATTGTCACTGAAGGTTCATCCCATTTAAGTCGTCTGTAGATATTACTGTGCGTTCTATCAACATCTTTATAATTTGACATCATATGTCTAATATTCTTCCAGTTACCACCTGGAGGAATATGACGATAACGCTCAATGACATAATCAGCTTGTCTAGATACAAGGTGACCTTCTATAATACCGGGCGGTGACATTTCACGCATTTTTTTCAAAAAAACATTCTGATTTAGCTGCCCTTCAGAAATGTCTCGATATTTTTGAAGAATTCTAGACTCTCCATTAGATATCCTAGGTAAATCTGATATTGCCTCTCTAACTGTGACATATTCAAACTCTCCCATTGGGCCATGTGTCGGTAAAGGAAACGGCCCCCATTCTCCAAAGTCATTGGTATTATACCCTAGATCTTTATGTAATGCTAGTAAGAAAAAACGATTTCGATGTTGCGGAACACCATACCATGCAGCATCTAAAACAGCAGGAAAGATCAAGTAACCTGATTTTCTTAACTTTTTTTCAACATAATCTACTACAGTGATTCTGTTATCTGTTGACATAACTGAACGAGGAGTCCAAAGAATTCCTTGTACATTTTCTAAAAGAATCACTTTAGGGTCTAATGCAATTGAAAAATCTATAAAACATTCAACTAACTTATTGTGTTCTTTTTTACTATCCCATCCTCTTCTGTTTGATGGAGAAAATCCCTGACATGGTGTTCCTCCAATAACAACATCAATACCTCCAGCTTCTTGAACTATATTTTTTATTCTTTGACGATGAAAATCTTGAATTAAATCTGTAGGAGAAAATTCAGAAGGTATAAGTCCCTTCGTATTGTCAGACAAATGACTATTGAAATATCTATAGTTTTCTTCTAAACTTTTTAAGTAAATAGGATTAATTTCAGCAGAAGATAGAATTCTATATCTACTATTTGGATTTCCAGCCATTAAAAACCCTAATCCCATTCCTCCTGCACCAGCAAAAAGTTCTACAACTCTGAGAGTTTTTTGATCTTTAGCCAAAATACCTTTTTCAATACGACACTGTTCTATCTTGGCTAAGTCATTAAATTTTTGGTCTTGCTGCTCACCTAATCTTATATTCGCTCTGTAACGGATTTGAGATCCTGGATTGTAAGAATTTTTACGCATTGGCCGAGCATATTACTATTTTAGAGTCTGACAGATACTATAATTAAGTACATAGTGATAGTTCGGATCTTAATTACTTCCTTAAAAGTAGCGTAAAAACCTCAAATCACTGGTATATAATCGTTTGATTATCCCAACCTTTAATAATACCATAGCAGAGCGTTAAATGTCAAAACTAGCCACAAACCCGGTATAAACAAATCTTCATCAACTTTGAGGAGCTTGGCAGAAACTTCGCAATTTGCTAAGATAGATCGACTGATCAATATATTTATTTATCACATGGGGATTGATTATGGAATCTTCTGGGTTAGATATTTATGCACATCATCACGCGTTCTCGGCTTGTAGAGTTTTGGGAGAAACATCCCGACTCTAAAACGAGCTTACTTCTTTGGTATAAGCTTGCTACTACTGCAAAATGGAAAAATTTTGTCGAGTTACGTGAAGTTTTTTCATCTGCCGATCAAGTAAGAAACTTTACGGTGTTTAATATTGGTGGTAACAAGTATCGTTTAATAGCTTTGATTGATTACACTTACCGAAAAGTCTTTATCCGCCATCTTCTCACTCATGCAGAGTATGATAAAGATGATTGGAAAAATGATGAGTGGTACGAGTAAGCTTTTGTTTTAATACTCCAAAAATTGGGTAAAGTTTACAGTTATTGGGTCGCCGCCAAACACGGGCGCTAAACATATGTTAAAAACTCAATCTAGCAATTATATTGACCTTCTGCAAGACTTTCCACCTCGTCCCATTAAATCAGAGGAGGATCTACTTGCTGCTCAACAAGTGATTGATACTTTACTAGATTCTGGTGAACTCACACCGGACAAACGAGATTACCTGAACCTCTTGGGTCTTCTGGTTCATGAGTATGAAGAAAAGTATGTATTGATTCCCGACTTAAATGGGGTTGAGTTACTGAAAGCACTGATTGATGAGTTGGGTTTGAAGCAAAAAGATTTAGTCCCAATTTTCAAAACGGAGTCCATTATTTCTGACGTTCTTAATGGTAAACGAAAGTTGACGGTGGAACATATTGAAAAATTAGCGGATTTCTTCCAGGTGTCTCCATCGGTGTTTTTCAGGCGATCGCCAGCACAGGAAGTCTAGTGTTGTCAGTGATACATAAGCATCGAGGGGCGATCGCACTCACTCATTCTCTGCTATATCATGAAAGAACCCTAACCCAAGATTCAGAGATAGAGTATGGAAAGCATTAGCATCCAAGTGGATTCAGAAATCGCTCAAGTCTATCAAGGTTTTTCCTTGATAGAACGTCAGAAGATACAAATCATTGTCAATGGATGGCTTAAACAAATGATGAAAAAGCGATCGCTAGACGAGATCATTGACGACATGCGATCGCAAGCACAAGAAAATGGCCTAACTCAAGAAGTTTTAGACGAAATCTTGAGTGAAGATGTCTAAACTGAGATTTGTCATTGATACCAATACTCTAGTTAGCAGTATTTTAATTCCCTCATCTGTACCCGCTCAAGCCTTCAGTCTGATAGAAAAATTGGGGATTTTTCTAGTTTCTATTCCTACCATTGAAGAGTTACAGGAGGTGTTGACGCGGCCAAAATTTGATAAATATGTATCTGCATTAACCCGTTCGGAATTTGTTGCTCAATTTATCGAAATATCCGAACTGATTGCGATTGAAGAATCCATTGTTGCTTGTCGCGATGCCAAAGATAATAAATTTCTAGAAGTAGCTGTCAATGGTCAAGCTGACTATTTAATTACAGGAGATCGAGACTTACTCAGCCTACATCCATTTAGAGAGATTCAGATTCTCAATCCCGCCAAATTTGTAAATGATTACCACAATCACGAAGCGGTCGCTGCCAAACACGGGCGCAAAGAATATGTTAAATACTCAATTTCGCAATTATGAAGAAGGAGATCAGCGACTGGGATATCGAGGCGATCGTGAATGATGAGATTCAACAAG
>NZ_CEZBFX010000133.1:0-12721 GCF_982964205.1 Roseofilum sp.
TTCCTCCTAGGAGTTCGTTTAGTCTGGCGTTCTCCTTCTTCAGGAAGAGAATGGTTTCCTGAGCTTGCTGTAGCTTCTGTTTGAGTTCAGCAATTTCAGCATCCTTGTTTACCTTCCGTCTCAGAAGGCCCCTTTTATTTTTAATTGATTGATGCCCTTTATAAGTGGTGTCATTCATTAAAGTGGAATGCCCAAGGCTTGCAGACCTCTGGTCTACTGTTAGACCTGAGATGATGCCATGATAATTAGCCAAGTGTCTTAAGGCATGAGTTTGAGTGAAGCCTTGTCCGCCAACTTGTTTGATAAACCGAGACAGTTTCTGTCTTAGCCGTGTCTGATAAACCTCTTTGACGGTTGACGGTGGACTATCAGCTTTAGGGATACACTCAGGCATCTTCACTTCTGGGTCTTTTACTCCTAACAACTCAATCAGGTTAGGGTAATCTGGGTGAATCATTGGACGGGCAATACGTCCCCCGGTCTTGATAGTCACCCAGTGGTTTTTACCGCTAGTATCAGTAATCCAAAACCCATCGGTCAGCACAATTTCATGCCATTGGTTACTTGGATCGGATAATGCAGGAACTGTTTCTCCATCAATAGTGACGGGCTTATACAAATTCAAGATAGCCTTGAATTCAGAACAACGGAGTCCGTAAATTAGGTTGATACAAATAGCCTTGAACCATGATTTACGAGAGTCAATATTTCGCCACTGAGCCTTAGTTAGCTCATAACCATTGAGTCCCAAAACCCTAGCCCTGAAGTCTAGAAAAGTTTCTAGGTCGATGGTCTGCTCTTTGTTCTTTTTGACGACTCGGATAGTCCCAAAATGCGATTGTACTTTGGACAATTCTTTGTCAAGTCGAGTATCCCTTAGAAGCTTACAACATGAACTATAAGCATGTCTGAACCCTTTAGAACAGAGAGTCTGATTCCCAGAGATGGACTTGATCAACTGTTCCCAATTACGGGTAAGCTCGGAGATGATGTTCTCTCCAGTCAGCCTGAGTTCTGGGTTGAGCTTTTTATGGTATTGCCCATAAGCATCATGGTATCCAGCTAGAGTGTTAGTTTTAAGCCTCTCATCACTTCTATCTCTACCACACTTGTCGTAGCCATTGAGGTAATTGGCTTTTACAACCTCAATGGCATTCCCGATAGTAGTGATGTCATTTTCAAGGGATACAGCCCCCTTGATTTGTGTCTCATACCATAACCAGAACTCGCTTTCTGTCTCACATTCATTGAGTTTGTGAGCCACAAATAGAGCCTTAGCTAGGGCATTGACGCAACCATCGCGAGTGAATGACTCGTTACAGGAATTGTTAACCGTTGCTGGTTTGGTAGCGGTCTTGAACCGGAGATACAGTCGGTTACCGCTACTAACAATCCGAACACCCCTGGAGGTACTCTTCTGGCAAGCCTTAAGGTAAGTCCTCACCAGTTCGTGGTCTACCTTCTTGGATGGGTCAATCTGGTTAGAGTGGAAATACTCATTTGCCAGAGACCATGCTTGTTTTATGTAGGTTTCCATGTTCAACACACTTTCAACACATTTTCAAGGTTCAGTGTGTTGAAATGTATGTAAACCAGGGCTTTTAGTCTACGCTATCGCGTTAGCGGTTCGGTGAAACACGAGTTCGAGTCTCGCCATCCGCATGAGATAAAGATGAATGGGAGGCTGGCTATTTCTTGCTCGCAAGGCAAAGCCACACGCCCCTCAAACCCTTGCGGGGAAAACTATGCCTAAAATAACCATAACACCCCCAAATGGATAAGCAAGAAATAGGTCAAGCCATAGATAACTTATATCCCACATTCGGCACGACAAAACGTAGTATAAATAGCTCTGGCAACTTGAGTGAGTATGGAGGCTCAATAAAAATTGAAAAGTAATGGGGGATTGTATGACTCAAAACCCAGTTGGTGTCAAGAGTGGCTCCTGAAGCCAATTAATCCCTAAAACAGCTCACCACCAAATATTTGGAGCACGAGTCAAAAAGGTAGCTTTGGTAAAGCTTCTAGCCATTTGGATAGCGTTAGTTTATAATATGAGAGTGGGTTCGATTCCTCCTACCCGCTTGCTCAAGACCTGACCCATTGATATGGGGCAACCGTCATGTCCAGCGAAATCGAAGAGCGTGCCCAATTCTCCCAGATCCGCTATGGTCAGTGTTGGGAAGATGCTGAGATCCTCCTGGAAGGGTTAGCGATTCAACCGGGAGATACCTGCTTATCGATCGCCTCAGCCGGTGATAATACTCTGGCTCTGTTGACGCGATCGCCAGAGCGAGTCATTGCCCTAGACCTGAGTTTAGCACAACTAGCCTGTTTAGAATTGCGGGTCGCAGCCTATCGCTGTTTAACTCATCCAGAGCTATTATCTCTGATGGGTAGCACCACTGAAAGTACAGAACCCACAACCAAACAAACCCTGTATCAGCGCTGCTGTCCTCACCTTTCCCCCACAGTAAAACAGTTTTGGGACGATCGCCTGCAATTGATTGCCATGGGAATCGGAAATAGCGGTAAATTTGAGCGCTACTTTGAGATTTTCCGCCGCTATATTTTACCCTTAGTTCATGGCAAAAAACAGATTAACCAACTCTTGAAAGGAGGAACCCTAGAAGAGCGTGAATTATTTTATAATCAGGTTTGGAATAGCCGACGATGGCGATGGATGTTTCGCCTATTTTTCTCTCGCACGGTAATGGGAAACTTAGGGCGGGACCCCAGTTTTTTCCAATATGTAAAGGCCAATGTCGCTGAACGAATTTTCGATCGCGCTGAATACGCCCTAACTCAACTCAACCCAGCAGATAATCCCTATTTACAATGGATTTTAACCGGTCATCATACGACTGCACTACCCTATGCTCTGCGTCCAGAACATTTTGATACGATTCGTGCTAACCTCGATCGCCTAGAATGGCATCAGTGTTCTGTAGAAGCCTTTCTCGATGGGTTACCCAACCAGACAATCGATCGCTATAATCTCAGTGATATGTTTGAATATATGTCTTTAGACTCCTATCACCAGATTCTGGCAAAACTGATTCAAAAAGGCCGTAAGGGAGGCAGGTTAGCCTATTGGAACTTATTGGTTCCCCGCCATTGTTCCCCAGAATGGTCTAATCAAATTCGCCCTCTTTCTGATTTAGCTCATCATCTGTACGATCGAGATAAGGCATTTTTTTATAGCGCCTTTCATGTAGAGGAAATTGTATAGTGAGGGGGTAAGAAACCGGGTTTCTATTCCTGTGAACAAGGACACTAGATGTAAAAGTAGAAACCCGGTTTCTCGGTTGCGAGATCGCTAGGAAGCGAAGTAAGCCGCTAAATCTTCTGAACCGCCAATATGTTGACCGTCGATGAAGACTTGGGGAACCGTAATTTTGCCGGTAATCGCTTGAAGAGAACGGGTGCTTACAGCATCGGCGAGTACGATTTCTTCGTATTCTAATCCCTTTTCTTGCAGCACAGCTTTGGCTTTGGCGCAGAAAGGACAGCCGACTTTAGTAAATAGAGACACCATTTTTGGCTTAACGGCGTTGGGATTGATATATTTGAGCATCGTTTCTGCGTCGGAAACCTCGAAAGGATCGCCAGGTTTTTCCGGTTCGATGAACATTTTGTCAATGGTTTTATCTTTGACGAGCATGGAGTAGCGCCAAGAGCGTTGACCAAACCCTAGGTCTTGTTTGTTTACTAACATGCCCATTCCAGCACTGAAGTCTCCGTTGCCGTCAGGAATGAAGGTGATTTTATCGGCTTTTTGATCTTTCGCCCAAGCATCCATTACGAAGGTGTCGTTAACGGATACGCAGATAATTTCATCAACTCCGTTTGCTTTGAAAACGTCCGCAAGTTCGTTATATCCGGGAACATGGGTAGAGGAGCAGGTAGGGGTGAAGGCTCCGGGAAGAGAGAAGACAATAACCGTTTTACCACCAAATAGCTCATCAGTACTGATGTCTTTCCATTCGTTGTTGACGCGAGCGCGGAAGCTGATGTTGGGTACGGTTTGGCCTTCTTTATTCTGCAACATAAGTGTTGATCTCCTGATAGACAGCTAAAACGAAGTCGTTATGAATTTGGATTGATTCAATCATACTCATAATGACTTCGAGTTGTCAAGGAAAAATTTTTGGATCGTTCAGTACCGTCATTCTTGTTGGATAATGGGGAAGTTGTGTTAAGCAAGAACTCTACTGAACGCTAGGAACCACCATGCGAACCCACTACTGCGGAGAATTACAAGGAAAAAACATTGGCGAGACGGTAACCCTGTGTGGTTGGGTCGATCGCCGTCGCGATCATGGTGGTGTAATTTTTCTGGACTTGCGCGATCGCACCGGAATCGTGCAAATTGTCAGCGATCCAGACCGGACACCCGACTCCTATGAACTGGCGGAAAAACTGCGCAATGAGTACGTGGTGCGAATTCAGGGACGAGTCACCCAGAGACCCGAAGATTCACTCAACCCCAAAATTGCCACGGGAGAAATCGAGATTTATGCCGATAAAATTGAGCTACTCAATGGAATTAACCGGCAAATGCCGTTTCAGGTCTCCAGTTATGAAGAGGAGGCTGTGCGGGAAGATTTGCGGCTGAAGTATCGCTATTTAGACTTGAGACGCGATCGCATGAGTAGCAACTTGCAACTGCGCCACCAAGTCGTAAAAGCGATCCGTCGCTACTTAGAAGATGAGCAACACTTCATGGAAGTAGAAACGCCGATCCTAACGCGCTCTACCCCAGAAGGAGCAAGAGATTACTTGGTTCCCAGTCGCGTGAATGCCGGGGAATGGTACGCCTTACCTCAATCGCCCCAACTGTTCAAACAGCTACTAATGGTCTCCGGGCTTGACCGGTACTATCAGATTGCGCGCTGCTTCCGGGATGAAGACCTACGAGCCGATCGCCAGCCCGAATTTACCCAATTGGACATGGAAATGAGTTTCATGTCGGAAGAAGAAATCATTAATCTCAACGAAGGATTGGTTTGTCATATCTTCAAAACCATTAAAAACATTGATATCCCCCGACCCTTTCCCCGCATCACCTACAAAGAATCGATGGATCGCTATGGATGCGATCGCCCCGATACCCGGTTTGGACTCGAATTAGTCGAAGTTTCGGATGTCATCAAAGAGTGCGGGTTTAAGGTCTTTTCCGGAACTGTTGCCGCTGGTGGCGCGGTGAAAATTTTGCCCATTCCCAACGGCAACGATAACATCTCCAATGTAGCCATTAAACCCGGCGGCGAACTGTTCAAAGAAGCCACTGAAGCCGGAGCAAAAGGTCTAGCCTATATTCGCGTCCGTGAAAATGGAGAAATTGACACCATTGGCGCGATTAAAGATAACTTGAGTGCTGAACAAAAACAGGAAATCCTGCAACGCACGGGAGCCAAAGCGGGCCATTTACTCCTCTTCGGAGCTGGCGATACTGCCACGGTCAACAAAACCCTAGACCGGTTGCGGCAAGTCATTGGCAAACAAATGGGATTAATTGACGACAATCAAATTAACCTCATTTGGGTTACCGACTTCCCCATGTTTGAATGGAATGCTGACGAAAAGCGTCTCGAAGCCTTGCATCACCCCTTCACCTCCCCAAATCCAGAGGACTTAGACGACATCAAAAGCGCCCGTGCCATAGCCTACGATCTGGTCTATAACGGCAATGAAATTGGTGGGGGAAGCGTGCGGATCTACCAACGGGAGATTCAAGAAAAAGTGTTTGAGGCGATCGGATTATCCCCCGAAGAAGCCCATAATAAATTTGGCTTTCTCCTAGAAGCCTTTGAATATGGAACGCCTCCCCACGGCGGAATTGCCTACGGCTTAGACCGACTGGTAATGCTCCTTGCCGGTGAAGACTCCATCCGCGATGTAATTGCCTTCCCTAAAACCCAGCAAGCGCGGTGTTTGCTCACCGATGCTCCTGCAACTGTGGATAATCGCCAGTTGAAAGAACTTTCTGTGGCTTCCACCCACAAACCCAAGGCAAAAAATGGGTAATCGGTAGTCATCATGTAGTCATGATAAAGTAGTGTGCCCTGAGCAGAGTCGAAGGGCACACCATTTCATTCCAAACCTGATTTTTGCAACGCCTGAAGCAATAATGACGTGAACTAAAGAAATTCAGCCCATTCTTTCAGATAGCAGGTAATTATACCGCTTTTCTCTTTCTCCATGCCTCTGTGGTTAACTGACATGGGCGATCGCTTCCCTGGGATGGCAATGACAACTCCCTCAAGGCTATATAATGGGCGGTAGGGCCGTAAATTGGCCATGGCAAATCATGAAAATTCGACGCAAACGAACCGTTCAGGAAACTGTACAGCCTAAAACCCAATTGCCTAAGTCCCGTCCTTGGGTGAAGACAACCCCTGAACTGAGCCAACACAATACTCCGTCTTCTTCGACTGTCCAACGTCTACCGGTGGATTCTAGGGAAGTGTGGGACAAAGTTTCGACTTTAGCGCCGCAAGAGAATTTATATCAATCGCCCTCTGCCCTCGAAAATCCCACAGATCGCCTCTATCCCAAGCGTCTCCCTCGGCAAGACCGAAGTATTTCGCCGCCCCACAAATCTCCCCTTTTCGGAACCATTCGGCGATCGCCCAAACCCCAATCCCCTACTCTACCCAAACACAACCTCAACTGGGGACATTTCTCCTCAACCTTACAACCATTAGGCGATCGCTCTCCCATCACCCCCTGGAAACCCGCTCACTTGTTGCAGCGCCAACCCACCATCCAGCGTGATAACCTAACCTCTGGCACAGAAGCCCCCCAAGACTCCACACCCAACCGAACCATACAACCCCCCACCCAGCAGGCTCCCTCACCCCCCAATACAGAAAATTCTGAGCCACAAAGCGATCGCCGCCAACCTCCCTCCCACAAAGCTCCCCTCAGCCCCGATAAAATTAAGCTAGAACAAAAAATTTCAGAATTAAAAGAAGCCAAAAACCTATTATTAGAAGAGAAAAACAAGAAAGAAAAACAACTCTTATCTCTCTTAATCCCCGTTGATAATTGGATTGAACACAAAGCCAGTACATCCGGTTACTCCGATATTTTCTATCTCTATAAAACCCAAGGGCCTCTGCAAAGAGCCATGATTTTATCTCAGCTAGGGGTCAGTAACTTTTCCTTAGCTGAAGCCAAATCTAAACTTAAATCCAGACAACTGAGCAAGTTGGGTCGTAAAGGTTTTGATTGGACAAAATTTTCTGATGCACTGCAAACCATTAGGGCCGTCAACCCCTGGGATGAGACCTTTATCCAGGATATGTCCGAACTCGGTGGCGCGATTGCTGCCATTGGCTCTGCCTCTACGTCTCATTTGGCCAATCTTGTTGGGGGTCAAGTGGTCGCAGATTGGAGTAGTGAAATTGGTTCCCTGTTGGGAGTCGTAGGATTACTGATTACAGCCTATCGAGAATATACAGAACTTTTAGCCAATAACGATCTTGCTCTCTATAAAACTCGCGTCGGTAAGCTAGGCACTACCCTCGCTGACATCGGCCGCTATACCAGTACCGGACTGGTCACCTTATCCAGTGCAGTCGAAAATACAGGCATACTCCATAAGCTCGGAAGTGGACTTTCGACCGCAGCAGCAACCTCCGCAGCAGGAGCCTTTGCCATTGTTGGAGGAGCCATTAATGTCGGAGTTGGGATCAGTCAATATCGTCAAGCTGGGCAAAATCAACAAGATTTAGAAGAAATTAGCAACAGTGACGATCCTCACCTCGATACTGACCTGAAGAAAGGAGCAAAACTAGGAGCAATAAACCAAGGTTGGGACAAAAAGCTGGGTGCAGCCAGAATTGCCAAAGGAACCGCCATGATGCTCGGTGGCGCTCTCTTATTAGCTGGATTAGGGCCGGTTGGATGGATAACATTAGCTGTTGCTGGGGTAATTGGTGGTACAGTGGCTCTAGCTAAATATTTTGGTTGGCGTAAGCGGAAGAATGATTTTGTTGATGAAGAATTAGGCGTTAATGAACGATATAAACAACTTACAGGTCGATCGGTAAAAACTGGATTTATGGCGAAAAAATTTGGTTTTTCTAACCAAGAAAAAGCCCGAGATCAAATTCGAGATTATCTCTTAAGAAGGGACGGTTTTGTGAATGCTGACCAATATTATTACTATCGTCTCAATCAAATGGCTCAAACGATTCTCACTCAGGCACAAGTCGATATGCAACTCTTGCAGAAACGAGACGATCTTCAAGAGGATTCAGCTAAGGAAAATAAGACTAAACTACGCGATTATCTACAAGCTAACGATCTCAATCCGAGGCACTATCCTGGATTGTGTGTTTTGATTGGTTTAGGTCTCAAACTCACAGTCAAGAGAATTGCCAATAGCCGATTACCGGCGCAAAGTAATATAGTTACACAACTCGATTACAGTAAGTAGAGTAAATCATGGAGACCTCAGAGCGCCCCCATGAATTATTGGTTTCCATTCAAGAGATCCTAACTTCTTGGGAAGTCGAAAACCAATGGATTGAACCTACAGAAGAGGTTCCCTATTATGGTTTGCTTGCCCGCTTTTATCTTTTAGATGGTTTCCCTATAGATTGGCAATTTTGTATTTTGCCTAAACTGCATGAGAGCGAGGATTTTGCTAGGCAAGAATTTTTACAATTGTTTATTGAGTTAAGTGATAAAGTTACCCCAGAACATCTCGATCGAACCCTAAGAGAGATCGCCGCAATCAATTTGAATTTGCCTTTTGGTGCGTTTGGAGTGGTAGAAGACTTGCAGGTTCTCTATTTTAAGCATAATACCTTAATTGACATCAGGGGCAATAATACTCCGTATCGCTCACGCGATCGCGCCATCACCCTGGACATTCTCCAAAATCAATGGAGTATGATCCTATACAGCATTAATCGATTTTTTGAATCCTTAATGCAAACGTTGGAGAATTGATTACACTAGGTAGAATTGCATTCAAACAGCCTGTCTTCATGCTCACCGACATTTTCCCCTTCTCCTTTTCACTGAATACAACAGCGATCGCCGGAACCACCCTTTGGTCTCTGGGTCTTTACTTAGGCTTTTCTCCTCTTAGTGATTGGATTATGCTGCAACTGACTCGGTGGTTCAATTTTGCTGAACGCAGTCTCTATACCTCAGTGGAGGAATTTGAACGCACTAGGGCAAGTCGAGAAGCACAAAATGCCTTTTATGCCTCCTTATTTAGTATTATTCCCTTTCTAATTGTCGGTGGTTTATTTAATTGGGCTGTAGAAGCAACATTAGGCAACAGTTGGGCCATTAGCATGGGATTATTGGCCTGTGTTGCTTGTGGGGTTTATGAGTTAGGACGCAGAGATGCTCAGTAGAGAGTGGGGAAGAACATAGGACAGCTCAATTGTGGTTTTAGGGAACAGGGAACGGGGAACAGCCAACAGAAAATGTATTACCGCGCTTCGCGCAGTAATGGGTAATTGGAAAACTATTTTTCACGCTTTTCTTTCACTTTCGGAGATCGCGATCGCTCTATCCCCTATAGAGAGAGATATTTGCCTTTCTGGCTAAATTTTTGAGGTTCTGTTAGGAAAAACTATCGCGATTGCTGATCCTGCAAGAGTTCTAGAATTTAGTCAAGACAAGAGTTTTCCTAGAGTGACAGAAGAGGGATAACTATCCTAAGCAACTCCTTCTCTGCTATAACTCAATGGGAATCTCAATGACAAACTCCGTTCCTTTTTTCAGCTCAGAGACACAGTACAACTGTCCCTTATGCTGCTTGGTGACAATTTGGTAACTGGTGGATAAACCCAGACCGGTTCCCTTACCGACAGGTTTGGTGGTAAAAAACGGGTCAAATATACGCTGGCGAATGCTATCACTGATTCCTGGCCCGTTGTCTGCAATGCGAATCTTGATTTTTTGTGTATCAGTCTCCTCAGTGCTAATGCGAATTTCTCTTGTTTTAGAAGACACCTGAGAACCGCAAGATTCTAGGGCATCGATCGCATTGGTGATAATATTGAGAAACACTTGATTGAGTTGACTGGCATAGCAGTTAATTCGAGGAAGCTTCGCATACTCTTTAGTGATTTTAATTTCCTTTTGCTTCCCAGTAGAACTGAGGCGATGCTGTAAAATCATCAGGGTATTATCTAATCCTTCATGGACATCTATTCGTTTGATTCCTGACTCATCCAAACGAGAGAAATTACGCAATCCCAAAATAATATGGCGAATGCGATCGCTCCCTTTTTCCATAGAAAAGAGGATGTTTTCCATATCTTCCTTAACAAAATCCAAATCGCTGTCCTCTAGCTTTTCTGCGAGGCTCACACTTGTATCAGGAAATTCTTGTTGGTAAACTTCAACCAGCTCTAATAAGGTGTGGAAATGATCGCGTGAGTAAACAATATTGCCTGAGATAAAGCTGATGGGATTGTTAATTTCATGGGCAATTCCCGCCACCATTTGCCCCAAGCTAGACATTTTTTCGCTCTGGATTAATTGAAGTTGAGTCCTTTGCAATTGCTCCAGAGTGGTTTGCAAGTGCCGGTTTTTGTCGTGGAGTTCCTGAGTTCTGTGCTCCACCTGGGTTTCCAGGGTATGGCTATATTCTTCTAAGCGATGATAGAGTCGGGCATTTTCGATGGAAATCGCGGCTTGAGCGCTCAGAAGTTCGAGCAGTTCCAGGCGATTTCTTGTAAAAGCCCCCACTGCCAGATGATTTTCCAGATAAAGAATGCCAATGAGCTTGCCTTGGTTGAGAATAGGGGTACACAAGAAACTTTTGGGCTGCCCTTGAAGTAGATAAGAGTCGGCTGCAAACTGGGTATCGCCAGCAAAGTTGTTCACAATAATTGGTGTTTGGGTACGTTTGACCTTATTAATCACGCTTGTTGGCAAGGCAGAATCATCTGATGCTTCGTTCAAACGCAACTCATAATTTTCTCCCGAACATTGAGCGACCACTTGCCAACCTTCTGATTGACTTAAAAGCAGAATGCCACTATCAGCTCCAGCATTTTCCAGCGCTGCCTTCATCAGAGCTAAAACCAGTTTGTCCAACTGAATTTCACTTGACAGGGACTGAGATGCTTTCATAGCTGTTGCCCAGTCGAGCATCAAGCCAGTTGTACTCGTACTCGAACTAACCGTTTTTGTCAACGTCGAAGCAACACTTTGATCGCTCTCCAGTATTTCAGCCGGTTGCCCAATTCGCGAGAGCAGTTGGGGATATTTTTCTTCGAGTTGGTGAGTTTTGGCTTTTGCACCCCATCGGGCATAGCAGTAATAGGCATCGGTCATATAGGCCCGAGCAATTTTTTCTTTGCCCCAGTCGAGGTAAAATTGAGCTGCTAGTTCATTGGCGAGAGCTTCTTCTTGGATGTACTTACTGTCCTTTGCTTCGGCGATCGCCCGGTCGTAAAGTTCCATTACTTCCATTTGCTTACCCGCCACTCGCGCCCGTTCAGCTTCGACAAGCAAATATTTGTGTAGAAAGTTTTCCGGGCAGCTATCAGCGAAACGTTTAATCTTGACTTGATTGCTTTCAATTTGCGATCGCTCCTCTTCGGACAAATCGCCATCGCGTCTCAACCAGTTCAAAGAACTGTAGTAGTAATATCCCGAAGCGGTTGTAAAAGACTCGCAAGCCATAAAAAACTTACTCGCTTCTATGGTGTAATTGCAACACCCTTCAAAATCCCCGTACACGCAAGCCGCGTGCATCTGGAGAATGGTGTAAATCCCTAGGGGAAGATAAGATTTGGCAGCAATATGATGTTCAAACCAAGCTTGTTCTGCCGCACCTTCCTCATCCGTGCGACCAGAGAGCTTCTGGATGAAAAATTGACAAGCCTCGAAGATATTGAGGGCCAGATCGTTTTGCATTTTGTGGGCGATCGCCGAAAACTTCTCGATATCAGTGGCAATATCTCTTAAGTTTTCTCCCCCAAAGATGCGATTGTAAATATTGGCAAATAAATTGTAGACGGTATATTGCACATCTCCTGATTCGAGCCCAGCTAAGAACCCTTCGTAATTCACTTTGGGAGCATCTTGAATGGGTTTGGCTTTTACATAAACACACCCACCAAGTAAGAAACAGGAACTTGAGCGCTCAGACTTATTCTTGAGCTTATAGCTCAATTGCAGAGACAACTCACAAAATTGTACGGCTTGTTGATATTGATTTTTCAATAACCCCAGCCATTCACCATAACTGGCATAGACCATAATTGACTTGGGAAAATTGCCATATTCGATGGACAAGCGCACGCTTCTGACTACGGCAAAATCATAGAGATCGCGATCGCCACTAAAGTATCCTGCTGCTATCACTTTCATCAGCAATTCGATCGCCACTTTCGCTCCCGGGTCAGTCGCTTCCGGTAAATCCAACAACACATTAATAGGGCGATTTTCGAGTTGGGCGGTAATCGCCTCTACATCCTCTTGAACCAATCGTTTGATATTCTCTGGGTTAACCTCAATTCCCACCTCTCGCAACCCAGCTAAACCAACTTCAATGGCTTTAACATAAGCGTTTTGCAGGACAGATTGATTCGTTTTGAGCATATAAATGCGAGCGCGGTCTACAGGAGACTGGGCCAAGGGAAGTAAAGTTGTTAGATTAGTGTCTAACGCCTCAAAATCAACACTCATAAGTTGGACTTCAGCCAGACCAAAATAGAGTGCAAAGGTTCGC
>NZ_CEZBFX010000134.1:0-12098 GCF_982964205.1 Roseofilum sp.
CCACATATATCAGGTTTTAGGTCAGGTTTCGAGGTAGGGATATCCACACATGGTAGGGAGTGGGGGAAACGGGGATAACGGGGAGTGGGGGAGTGGGGGAGTGGGAGACACGGGGAGTGGGAGACACGGAGACACGAGGATACGGAGAAATTTCCTATTCCCTATTCCCTATTCCCTATTCCCTTACAATGTGCGTCCGGTGGCTAAGAGATCGGTCGCGGCGATTGAGCTTAGGGGTCCTGAGAAGAAGTACCCCTGGCCCAATTCGCAGCCGAGTGCTTTTAGCCAAGCTAACTGTTCTTCCATTTCGATGCCTTCGGCGATCGCCCCTAACTGCAACTGATCGCTCATACTCACCACTGCTTGCACAATTTTGTAGTTTTTGTCCCCTGGCCGCATTTTCCCGACAAAAGATTGGTCAATTTTGAGATAGTCGGCAGGCAAGTTGTAAAGATAGCTCAGGGACGAATACCCAGTCCCAAAATCATCAATACTGATGCGAATCCCTAAATCTCTTAATTGTCCCAGCAAGTGGATAGTAGCTTTGATATTTTCAATCAACAGACTCTCAGTAATTTCTAACGTTAATGAAGTCGCTGACAACTGAGTATTCGTGAGTGTTTGTTGAATCATTTCTACCAAAGTGGGTTGCCTTAAGTCTTGTCCCGACAGATTAATACTGATTCTGAGATCCTCCAGGTCTGGGAATTGGTGCTGCCAGATCACCACTTGCTCACAGGCTGACTGCAATATCCACTGGCTAATGGTGCTGATTAGCCCAGTTTCTTCGGCAATGGCAATGAAGTCGGTAGGAGAGATAAAACCTCGCATGGGGTGCTGCCAGCGGATGAGGCATTCAAACCCAGTGAGCTGTCGTGTATTGAGATCGACAATAGGCTGGTAGTAAGGGATAAATTCCTGTTGGTCGATCGCCGTTCGGAGGTCATGCTCCAGGGTCATGCGTTTCACTGCCTGGACGTGCATCTCAGCGTCAAAAATTTCGTATCGATTGCGACCTTTAGCTTTGGCTCGATAGAGAGCGATATCAGCATCCCGAAGTAAATCGGAGGCTTCAGTGTAAGTATTTGATCCCCAAACAATACCAATGCTAGTGGTGACAAAGATGTTATGACCGTCGATGGGAGTGGGGCGATTAAACTCGGCTAATAGGCGTTCAGCAATATGGATAACGGTTGAGAGGTCAGGAATCTGTTCGAGTAGAAGGACGAATTCATCTCCTCCCAAACGAGCGGCTACATCCGTGAGTCTAATGGTGCTTTGCAGCTTTTGGGCGACGATCAATAACAACTGATCTCCAACCAGATGCCCCAAGCTGTCATTAATCACCTTGAATTGATCCAAGTCGAGGAACAGCACGGCAAAATGATAGGTGGGCGATCGCTGCGCTCTTTGAATCGCCAACTCCAATCGACTGGTGAGCAGTGCCCGATTGGGTAAATCGGTGAGGGTATCGTGAAGGGCACTATAAATTAACTGTTCTTCTGCCTGTTTGCGATCGCTGATATCGAAATTCACCCCAATCATTCGCACAGGTTGCCCTTGGGCATCTCGCTGGACAATGGCAAAGCTCTCAATGTAGCGAACCGTGCCATCCGGCCATCGGATTCGGAATTCACAATTAAAATCGTTCTCCCCATCGAGCGCTTGTTGTACGGCAGCTCGATAGGACACCAAATCGTCCGGATGCAGTGCCGCTTCCCACGCTTCATAGATTTGATAAAAGTCTCCAGGGGGAATGTCATAGAGTTCATACATACGTTCATCCCAAAGGAGGCAATTAGTGACCACATCCCAATCCCAAATCCCGATCTTTGCCGCTCGAGTCGCCAATTCTAATCGATTGGTTAAATCCTGGAGTTGGATTTCAGCCGCTTTGCGATCGCTCACATCCAGAATCAGTGTATGCCAAAGTACCGAACCATCTGGGTTCTGGGTCGGTTGACCGATTCCCTGTAGCCATTTGCGACGACCCGATGGGGTGGTAATGCGCCATTCCCAATTCCACCTGTCCAGGGTGTGGGCAGATTTCATGATTGAAGCGTGCATCCCAGACAAATCTTCTGGGTCAACCATCTCCCAGAGAATACTGGTATTTGCCTCAACTATATGGGCTTCAATTTCCCAAAGCTGATAACAACCTGGACTCATATAGAGGACTTTATCCGTACCATCGGGATACAAAATGTAGTGAAATATTGCTCCCGGCACGTTGGCAGCCACGTTTTTGAAGTTAGCCTCGCTCTGCTGTAACACGGTAAAGGACTCCTGGAGTTGTTGGGTCATCTGCTTGAAGGAGTGACTTAACTCACTCACTTCACGGGTACGGCTGGTAGCCATCTCCTCTGGGAACGATGTAGACCTTAAGGACTTCTGGGTAATCTCCTTTGCCACCTGGTTGAGCCGCAGCAACGGTTCGGTAATCCAGCGAGCTGTGAGAATGCTAGAGGCAGTGGCTAGGGCTAGTGCCCCTAGACACAGCCACAGGGTATTACGGGTGTTGGCATGAATCTGCGCCATAAAGTCAGATTCGGGCACAACAATGACAATCAGCCAGTCCAACCCCAAATCGTCAGAAAAGGGTGTAATCTGCACAATTTCCCGTGTTCCATTGGCGATGAATTCAGTGCGTTCGACTTGTTGAATCTGACGGAGATTGCCAAATTGCTCAATGAGATGTTCTGCGGTTTGCCTCACTTGTGCATCGCTGCTCTCGAGAGCATTCAATCGCTTCCACGTTTTGCTCTCAACCGTTGGGTCAATTTGAGAAAGCGGCTCGCCAGTAGAGGAGGCGACCAAATCGCCTGTACGCTCCATGATAAAAATTTGACCCGATCGCCCGATTTCGAGCTGTTCTAAGAAGTTACTGATTTGCCAGAGTGAAAGTGTGGCGTTGGTGACTCCAATCAGTTGCTTAGTTTCCGTATCATACAAGGGACTCACCGCACTGAGAATATTGAAGGGCGGATCGTGGTTTGGGTAAATGTCTGTCCAGGTCAACTGGCCAGCCATCACCGCATTCCGATACCAGGGACGACTCTTGAGGTCAAAGTTATCGACGCTTATTCGTTCTCCGCGATCGCCTTGTCCAGAAACGGCATAGGTATGGAGTTGGGTTTGGCCAGGGTCAATAGCTCGGATGGCCATTTGCCCCTCTTTTGTCACCCCAACCCCCACGACTTCCCCAGTTTCATAACCAACGGCAGTGATAAATAACCCCTTATGATGCTGCATCTGGTGCCAGAGATACCGAGTTAATAGGTCTATGTCGGTTAGATCGGTTAGGTTTAACTGTTGATGAGCCAGGGTATCGGCAATAACGCCTTGAGGAATTCGAGTATATTGAGTAACATAGCTTACGGTTCGGGCTGCGATCTCCTGCCAAAGATCGTCAGCAACATTATCAACCGCCTTTTGTCCATTCCGAATTGAAAGCCACGCCGTAAGACTAACTGCTACTGTAATTTGTACCACAAAAGGAACAATCAGGATAATTCTTAATGGAGTATTGGCTAACAAGCACTGTAACATTTTGCTGTTTCCTTAGCAGTTACTCGGCTCCTCTCTAGAGTTGTAGTGGGATGGGTCTGATGCAAATTTCAAGATTGCATTATTTGTATAATCGTTGATCCCCTGGCAAAATCAATTGTCTTTTCACCATTACAAACTGATAAGGAGTTTCACTACATTCATCCTAGCCGTATTCTGCTACGATCCGATCAAATTCCCTGCCCTCTTTGACTTATCCTCTCTTCAAGGGAAAAAACGATATTGAACGCACATCTATAATTGGTAATTGCGTTTACAGTGTCTGCGATCGCCATCGACGACAATAACCAAAGCAAACCCGTTCAAGGATTGACCACTTGTTATGCCCACTCAACAACCCACACCTGCGATCGTTGTCATGCATGGCGATCAGACCGGAGAGGAGCTTCTAGCCGAGGCTTTACGGGTCTTGCAACCTGGGGTAATTGGCCAACCTCTGGAATTCATCGATTATGATTTGAGTTTGGACAACCGTCGAGCCAGTAACAATCAGGTGGTTTGGGATGCTGCCACTGTTGCCTGTAAAACGGGACTGGCTTTGAAGGCTGCCACCATTACCCCAGAAACGCCAGGTGATGTGGGTAGCCCCAATGCCATCTTGCGAGATGCCTTGGGAGCCTCGGTGATTTTACGAACCGGCAGACGCATTCCCCAGATTCGACCGGTAGGTGGCGTTTATGCCCCCATTACCATCGTCCGCATGGCTGTAGATGATGCCTATGGCGCGAAGGAATGGCGAGAAACCACGGAAACCGGGGATGAAATTGCTTGGCGCACCTCCAAGATTAGTCGTTCCATTTGCCGAACGGTAGCCGAATTTACATTTACCCATGCCAAGCGGACGGGAGCTAAAGTCTTTGGCGGGCCAAAATTTACAGTCAGTGCCACCTATGAAGGCATGTTTAAGGAAGAACTGGATGAGGCAGCCCAGCGCTATCCGGATGTCGCCTACCAACCCCTACTGATTGATGCTACATTTGCGCTCTTGCTACAAAATAGCGGCGAAGCGTTGGTAATACCTGCTCTCAACCGGGATGGGGACTTACTCTCCGATATGGTGTTACAAATGTATGGCAGTATTGCCGGTTCGGAGAGTTTAGTCATGGGCTTTGATGCCGATACCTTGCAGGTGAAAACGGTGATGGCAGAAGCGCCCCATGGCACAGCTCCCGCTCTCTATGGTAAAAATATTGCCAATCCCATGGCTATGATTTTAGCTTGTGCTGCCCTATTGACCTATGTGAAAACTCCAGCCGGAGATCGTGCCTCACGCTCGATTTATGAGTCGGTCTTTGAAGCGATTTATGAGGGGAAAGCCACTCCCGATCTGGGCGGACAAATGACGACTTCTGAGTTTACGGATGAAGTGATTCGCAAAGTCAAGACTAAGCTGGAGGTCTGGTCTACCCTAGAGTCTACTTGATAGCAATTAAAAATTAAAAATGGGTCTTGGTAGTGTGGGAAGAAGAATAAGAGATGATGATTAGCTTGTCACCATTCCCCATTCCCCGATCTCCAAAAATCAAAAATGGCTTGAGCGGCGCGATCGCACACTCCAGGTTCTCCTAAAGCTTGGCGCATTTGGGCATAGCCTTGTTGAGTTTCCTGGCGAATCTGGGGATTCAATAATAAGTCTAAAGCAGTTTGACTAATAGCTTCAGGGGTAGCTGCCTCTTGAAGAAATTCTGGGACAATGGGTTTCATCTCCACTAAATTGGCGGGGGAGACATAGGGTAAAGAGAGCTTGAGAATATGGCGAGCGATCCAAGCGGTGAGGGGACTTAAGCGATACATGACTACTTGAGGGACATCGAGTAGAGCTAACTCTAAATTGACAGTGCCGGATTTACAAATAGCTAAGTCTGCACCGGCTAAAACGGCGGGAACTTGGTCATCAACCAGGGTTGCTCGCAGTCCAAAATCGGCGATCGCCCTTTCAATCGGTTCTCGAAACTCTGCTAGAGATAAGGGAACCCAAAATTGAACGTCTGGTAGTTTCTGCTGAATCTGTTGTGCCGCTGCAAACATCACCGGCATTAAATAGGTGACCTCTTGACGGCGCGAGGCGGGTATTAAGGCGATCGCCGTTGCATCTTCTCCTATTCCTAATGTAGTGCGTGCGCGATCGCGGTTTGGAAACGTTTGCATTCGGTCAATTAAAGGATGTCCAACCCAATTGACATTAACCTTATGCTCTCGAAAATATCGTGCTTCTTCTGGGAAAATCGCTAACAACACATCCGTAATTTCAGTTACTTTTTGGGTATCGCGTTTATTTTGAGACCAAACCCAGACCTGGGGAGCAATATAGTACACAATCGGTACTTGGGGCAAATGGCGGTGCAAATAGCTACCAATACTTAAATTGGGCCCCATATAGTCAATCAAAATAATTACATCTGGAGGATTTTGGTGTAAATAGCGCTTCACTTGCTCCTGAATCTTCAATATGGGAATCACAAAAGGCAACGCCTCCAAAAGTCCCACAGAACCAATTCCTGTGGTTTGACCCAACAATGTTGCTCCAGCCTCAGCCATGCGCTCTCCCCCTAAAGCAAAAATCTCCAGATCCAAACCGTGTTGAGAACCATAACGGTGCAAGGCTTCCACCAACAGAGCGCCTTGTAAATCTCCTGAGACTTCACCGGTACTGATAAAAATAGTGGTCATGGGAATAGGGAGTGGGGAATAGGGAATAGGGACAACAGGATTCTACCCTTTCCTTGAATAGTCCATAAATAGACTTCTTAAAGCGATAGTATAGAACAAAAGCACTTTTTCCTGTAATTATGGTTAACTTAACCCAAAGGCAGAATAACATCTCAAGAACCCCCAAAAGAGAAGACCTGCCTACCATGTACGACTTACCGAGTGAAGAAGTAGGAGAATCGGGTTTGCCAGACCAATATCATCCCATACAATCTCAACTGTTAGAGCAAACCTTTCAACCAGCTACCTATTCCCCAGAACAGGTATTTTCAGCCATGGATTTGAATCTCTACTACGATGTAGAGAATACAAACAGATACAAACGTCCGGACTGGTTTGGAGTCGTGGGAGTATCTCGATTGTATGAACAGAAAGAACTACGGATGAGTTATGTCGTCTGGCAAGAAGAAGTGAATCCGTTTATCGTGGTGGAACTGTTGTCACCGAGTACGCAACGGGAAGACTTGGGAGAAACGACTCGTAGAGACCTGACAAAACCGCCGACAAAATGGCAAGTATACGAACAATTTCTACGCGTCCCGTACTATATTGTTTATGAACGAGAACAGGACTATTTTCGAGCCTTTCAATTAGACGAAAGTGGGTATCAAGAGCTAGAGATAAGAAACCAGGAATTATGGTTAGCAGAGTTAGGGTTGGGCTTGAGATTGTGGCAAGGCAGTCATAAAGGAATCGAGCGGTTATGGCTGCGTTTTTATGACGAGTCGGGGAATTTA
The DNA here is from genome assembly GCF_982964205.1 of Roseofilum sp. NCBI lineage: Bacteria > Bacillati > Cyanobacteriota > Cyanophyceae > Desertifilales > Desertifilaceae > Roseofilum > Roseofilum sp. The sequence continues at coordinate 7,014 of NZ_CEZBFX010000134.1, forward strand.
ATTCTTACAGAAGTAGAGGAAATGGAACGAGAACGACAGGAAAAAGAGTGGGAACGACAGGAAAAAGAGTGGGAACGACAAGAAAAAGAACAAGCACAAACCGCATTGCAGGAGTTGAGAGAGCGCCTGATTGCGATGGGTTTAGATCCGGATAACCTACCGCATAATCGTTAAAAAGTTTAACGGTTATGCAGTTTCACCTGTTATGGAGTACTGTCTAATGCTCATACACCCATCTACTCCAACCTATTCCCTATTCCCTGGAATGGGACCTCGGCGGCCTTTTTCTGTGACAGATAGGTGCAGGAACTGGTGTAGGTGGGTTAATTGCTCGGTTTTCGGTAGAGTGCTTAATTGCTCTAGGGCTTGTTGAAAGGTCAGATCGGAGCGATAGAGCATTCGATAGGCTTCTTTGAGGATGCGAAAGTTTTCTTGAGTTAATCCAGAGCGTTTTAAGCCGATCGCATTGAGCGATCGCACCCGGGCCGGATTTCCCTCTACAGTCATATACGGGGGAACATCTCGCTCAATGCGACTCATTCCACCCACCATCGCCATCTGGCCAATATGTACAAACTGGTGAACTCCTAACAGTCCGCTAATTCTAGCTTTTGATTCCACCTGCACATGACCGGCAAATGCGGTGCAGTTGGCTACGATCACCTCATTTTCGAGCAAGCAATTATGGGCCACATGGACATAAGCCATCAGTAAATTGCGATCGCCAATTACTGTTGCTTCATCCGGCGCGGTTGCGCGATTAATGGTCACATATTCACGAATACAATTATCATTACCGATTCTGACCCAAGTTTGGCCCCCATCATACTTAAGATCCTGGGGAGCCAAACCAATTGCCGCTCCAGGAAAAATCTCATTTCTCTCGCCAATCTCCGTCCATCCTTCCAGCACCACATGGGAGCCAATAGTCGTATTTGCCCCTATGGTCACATTTTCCCCAATCACGGCATAGGGGCCAACACTCACCGTCGGATGAACCTTTGCACCACTATGAATCACTGCCGTTGGATGAATTAGGGTGGTCATATCTCCCCCATTCTGATTTCTCTTATCTTGCTAACACCAAATCGTTATTTACTCTTCACTCAAAATTGCAAATTTCAGCTCTCCTTCTACAATTGGTTTACCATTGACTTCTTGACCATTGACTTCTATTGTCCCTTTCATCATCACAAAACCGCGTTTTGGCATAGCTTTGGTAATTTCTGCAGTAATAATTAACTGATCTCCAGGCACTACAGGCCGGCGAAATTTAACCTTATCGATACCTGCAAAGGCAAATAATCCGCTTGGAAAATTGTCCATTTGTACCACTACAATGCCTCCCACTTGAGCCATGGCTTCAACCATTAGTACGCCTGGCATAATGGGACGACCCGGAAAATGCCCTTGAAACTGGGGTTCATTGAACGTGATGTTTTTTAGTCCTACTGCTGATTTGCCTGGCTCATAGGCAATGATCCGGTCTACTAGAGCAAAGGGATAACGATGGGGAATGATTTTCTGAATCTCTTCGACACTGAAAACGATGTTGGTTGGATCAAGAGCAGGGGTTTCTGGGCTAGTCTCGGTTTCTGTGGACATGGGTTAGACGATAAACAATAGGGATTAGATCGGTTGGGCAATTTTCCTCGCCAGTTGCACATGAAGGTGATGGCTGGCCTTAAATGCCAGATAGTGAGCCACAGGAGGAACTCCCAATAAACTCAGGTCTCCCACCAGGTCTAAGAGTTTATGGCGGGCAGGTTCATTGGCAAATCGTAAGGGGGGATTGAGCCAACCTTCAGGGCCGCAAACGAGGGCATTATCCAGACTACCACCTTTGATTAACCCTTGCGCCCGTAAGGTTTCAATTTGGTGAGCCAGTCCAAAGGTGCGAGCAGGAGCAACGGTGGTGCTAAAGGATTCGCGATCGGGTTGCCAACTGTGCCATTGTTGACCGATCTCCGCTAAGTCGAATTCAATGCCATAGGTAAAGCGCAGTTGGGGTGCGGGAATGGCAGCAACAAAGGCATCTTTATCGGCAATCCAAATGGGTTCAGTTAAGGTGGCTTCTGATACTGGAAATTGGACGGGAGGGGCCGGTTGATGACCGCGAATGGCTTCCACCCAAGGCGCGGCTGAACCGTCGAGTAAGGGGACTTCAGGGCCATTGATCTCGATTCTTGCATCTGTGATTCCGAGGGCGAGGAGGGAGGCGAGCAGGTGTTCTACTGTCCGCACGCTGGTCTCCCCAATGGCGAGTTCCGTAGATAATACGGTAGATTTGACGGCTTCGATACTGGCGGGAATTGTGGGTCGATCTCGCAGATCGACGCGCACAAAATAGCGTCCACTTCCGGGTTCTGCGGGCAGTACGTTGACTTGGGTTTCCAGTCCGCTATGCAAACCGACACCCGATTGGGTAAAGGGTTGGTTGAGGGAAGTTGCGATCGCCATGATTAAAATTTTTGTCCAATCCCAAAGTGTACTCGACTCCCTCCATCCGTATTAAACCCATAATCAATACGGATGGGGCCTAAGGGAGTATTGATGCGTACACCAATCCCTGCAGATGCTCCTGAACCGGGTAATCCACGCCGACCAGAGGGATTACCAATCACAGCATTACCCGATCCGAGGTTTGTTGCTGCATCCACAAATAATACCCCTCCGAACAGTCGGCTTACAGGGAAGCGATATTCTGCAGTACCTTCGAGGAAGTATCGACCACTACCGAGATCTCCTTCTGCAAAGCCTCTCACCGACTCTAGACCGCCCAGAATGAAGGCTTCATAGGGGGGGAGGTCTCCGAAGGTTGCACCGCCTTCAATTTGAAATGCGAGGGCTTGGGGGCCTTCGGTGAAATCCGTAAATTTGACCGGGACAAAGAAGGTGTAACTTCCCCGCAGACGACTCATGACAACGCTTGTGACAGGGATAGACTGCTCGATACTAAAGCGGGTAACTGAGCCAGTGGTGGGTTGAGCTGGGTTGTTGCGGCGATCGCTAACGATGCCAAACTGGAGCATGAAGAGATCGTCAATACCGGTATTATGGAAGGCTAGACGTTGCCCATCTTCGTCTCTAGCCGTCAGTTCGTTATCGGCATCGCGGATGGAAACCCGCTGGTATTGTATACCTAGAGAGGCTAGCCAATCAGGTTTTAAGGGATTTTCTCCCAAGGGACGGGAAAAGCGAATTCCTGCCCCCGTACGCAGCACGCGGGGGCGATCGCCATTATCTAAGCGAATGGGGTCTTCATCACCATCGTAAACCAGGGAGATCGACCGCCGCCTAAATCCGTTCGTAGTATAAGATGTGCGTTTAGGATCTCCACCAATCCACGGATCGCTGAAGCTGACATCAAAGAGAAAATCACGAGTACCAAGCTGCACTTCTGTACGCAGGGTCTGGTTGTTGCCGCCAAAGTTCGTTTCTTGATAACTTAGTGAACCGAATAAGCCACTGGCAGAACTAATACCACCACCAGCGGCGATCGAACCCGTATTTTGTTCCTGCACATTCAGCACCACTACCACCTTTGTGGGGTCAGTTCCTGGATTTAACGTCACATTCACATCCTGGAAAATTCCCAAGCCAAACACTCGCTGTAAATCCCCTTGAATCGTATCGCGATTAAAAATATCTCCCGGTTGCAAACTGAGCTGTCGAGTAACAATAAACTCCCGCGTTCTGCCCTTAACAGGAGTTCCATCTTCTTCCGTATCCTGTCCATCTCGATTCAGATAAACAATATCAATACCTTCAATTACCCCTTCGGGAATCACTAGGGTAACCGTACCTTCATCACTCACATCTGGCGCATCCACCACCTGAGCTAAAATATACCCATTCTCTTGATACCAGGTATTCAAATCTTGAATACTGACTTGAAAGCGACGTAGATTAAGAATGTTGCCATATTGATCGCCAAAAATTTCGTCAATCACTTCTTGGGGAACAACAGAAGGAATATCTGTTCCTGGATTGGCATTAATATTAACTTGTCGTAAAACTGGGTTAGGTGTTACCTCAAATGTGACGCGCACACCTAATGGGGTATCCTCTGGCGTTGCTCGCACATTAGAAAAGAATCCCGTGGCAAAAATTGCATCAATATCTTCTTGCAGTCGAGTCCGAGTTGTCGTCCGTCCGGCTTGAGTACTAATGACATCAAATACCCGATTTCTTAAGTCTCCATCGACTCCACTAACAACAATTTCTGCTACTAATACTCTCGGTTCTGATGGCGATGAATCGTTTTGACTCAGTTGAGCGTTTAGAGAAACTGGGGTTGCCGGAGCCGTTTCTACTTCCTCTATTTCTAAGAAAGGAGTAAAAGCCAACTTCTCTGAATTTTCCGCTAGCTGTTGCGGTTCGGGAAGTGAGGTAAAGGCTAACGTCTTCTCCTGAGTTATCGCATTTTCCTCTATCTCAGAAAATGAAGCAAAAGCAAGCTGCTCTGAATTTTCCGATAGCTGTTGTGGTTGGGGAAGTGCGGTAAAGGCTAGCTGCTCTGAATTTTCCGCTAACGGTTGTGGTTGAGCGAGTGCAGTAAAGGTTAATGTCTTGTTCTCAGCTACTGCATTTTCCTGCACTCCAGAAAATGGTGTAAAAGCAAGCTGCTCTAGCTGCTCTGAATTTCCTGATAGCTGTTGCGGTTGGGGAAGCGAGGTAAAGGTTAATGTCTTGTCCTCAGTTACCGCATTTTCCTCTACCTCAGAAAATGGGGTAAACGCGAGTTGCTCTGAATTTCCTGATAGCTGTTGCGGTTGGGGAAGCGAGGTAAAGGCTAACTTCTTCTCCTGAGTTATCGCATTTTCCTCTATCTCAGAAAATGAGGCAAAAGCAAGCTGCTCTGAACTTTCCGATAGCTGTTGTGGTTCAGGAAGCGAGGTAAAGGCTAATGTCTTGTTCTCTGTTACCGCATTTTCCTCTACCTCAGAAAAAGCTGTAAAAGCCAACTTCTCTGAATTTTCCGCTAATGGTTGCGGTTGGGGAAGCGAGGTAAAGGCTAACGTTTGCTCCTCAGTTACTGTATTTTCCTGTACTCCAGAAAATGGGGTAAAAGCAAGCTGCTCT
>NZ_CEZBFX010000134.1:12198-12346 GCF_982964205.1 Roseofilum sp.
GAATTGTCCGATAGCTGTTGTGGTTCAGGAAGTGAGGTAAAAGCTAATGTCTTATTCTCAGTTACCGCATTTTCCTCTACCTCAGAAAAAGCTGTAAAAGCAAGCTGCTCTGAATTGTCCGATAGCTGTTGTGGTTCAGGAAGTGAGG
>NZ_CEZBFX010000135.1:0-12118 GCF_982964205.1 Roseofilum sp.
ACAATTCTAACCCATAGATTAAATACTGTACCTCAATACAGCGCAAAGCGCTGTATCCAAAATAATCAGCCGATTTTTGTCTTTCTTTGGCTCGGTTCGATTATCTTTTTAGTGGCTTCGAGCCTTCTTAGTCTTGGATAATTAGATGGAGTTGACGAAGGGCTAATCGTCCTCGCTTTGCTGACTTATCTTTTGGGTGTCCAGTTACCGACTTTTACGATTAACATCCCCTTAAATAAACAACTCCAAGCTTTGAATGTCGATCGGATGGATGAAGCGATGCACGAGTCTGCGCGTCTAGATTTTGAACCTCGTTGGAATCAATGGAACTTAACCCGGACACCTTTAGCTTGTTTTGTATCTGCTTTGTTAATCCTTGTACTTTTCAGACTTCGAAGCGAAATAAAGGAATGTAGAACTTTTACAGTTAGGACAAGGGGTGAAGGCGATAAGCGACGCTATCCAATTAGGTTGATAACTGCTGAAGCCAGGTTAAGACTGCCAGGCGAAATTCAGCAAGAGAAACGGTTTGTATTGGCATAGACTCATCTACGAGATCCTCAATCGAAGCACCACGGGTAGATAGCTCTAGATGAAAAGCATTACCGGTACGCTCCCATTGACGCAGTTTACCGGACATCACTGCTTCAATTTTTTCAGCTAAATCCTGTGCCCATTCTGGACTGTGCTGAATGTCCACAACCAAAAACGCGCTCACCCGACGGTGGGCAGGGTTCGTTGCCAAGTAACCGGGCCATTCAAAAGGAGTTTGAGACATTTATTGATAGAGGTTGTAACTCAAAATAACGATGGATTTGTGGAGATTGGCAAACTTAGATTAGCGCAAGGGGAATGCGGTATTAATGTTGCCGTTTCTCAAGGAAGCCCCAGCAATAGTAAAAACGTTATTGTCATCGCCGTTGCAATAGCCTTGAGCGGCGGCGGCGGGGGCACTCCGCCCACACCACGCCCAATCGGGGGCGCTCCCCGGACAACTTTGCCGATGGGCAGCGGCATACAAGATTGAATTTAGCACTTCCTGCTGGGTGCAGCGATCGGGAAACATGGTGGAGAATTTCGTTCTTCCCGCTTGTCCCGCGTAGCCCCAAGTTGCACCATAGATGCCCTGAGCATTGGCTCGCTGGGTAATCTGAAAATTGGCGACGGTTCGCGGACTGATGCCATTGGGTTGTGAGTGGAACCCTTTGGGTCTGCCACGTCGGCTATCCCACTCGCCACAAAAGATGTGAGTTTGACTGACTGGTGGGTTGGTAGCTGACCAATGGGAGAGTTGGGTACAGTGAACCTGAGATCGGGCAGGGGAGGAAAAAAAGAGAACCGTGCCGATCGCCATGACCAAGGCCAAGCCAATACGTTTCATGTTCCTTTTCATGGTTGTGCTGACTTTCTACAAGAGACAATTGAATGGGTTCTCTTTCTGAGATTAACTTTTAATCGATTTCTGGAGCGCGTCCCATTAAACCAGTCATTAATCTGAGAGAAAGAGTGCGACCGATACGAAACTTCTGTAAGAAGAGTAGTCCTAAACGGCGCGTCCAGACTACGGGGAACCAGTCGGTGGAAAATGTCCGGTCTAAGAAATCGGTAAAACCGAGAATCATCCAATTTTGAGGTTTGCGCCACTGTTGATAGGGTTTGAGGTTCTCTAAGTTGCCGATATCTTTGTTTTGAGTATGGGAATTTTTAATAATTTCAGCTAACGCAGCCGCATCACGAATGCCTAAATTCAGCCCTTGTCCTCCTACGGGATGGCAACAATGGGCTGCATCTCCAGCTAGGGCAAGACGATGACCGACGTAGCGATCGCACTGCATTAATTTTACCGGAAACACAAACCGGGGGCCATCAAATTCTAGCCGTCCCAAAATACCATCGGTCCGATATTCCAAAAGACGCAAAAACTCAGCCTCATCTAACTGTTGCAGCGCCTCTGCTTGTTCGTGGGGAGCCGTCCAAACCACCTGTACCCGATTTCCGGGTAAGGGTAAAACCCCCATAGGGCCGGTATACCAAAACCGTTCAAAAGCCACATTATTGTGGGGTTTTTCTGTTTTAATGGTTGTCGCAACACAAGATTGCCAATACCGCCATCCTTGGGTCGAAATTTCTGCTGCTTGGCGAATAGGCGATTTTGCTCCATCAGTCGCCACGACTAACCGACTCTCAATCACCACCGGTTCCGAATGTTCGGCTGAGTTGACCCAAACCTGAGCAAAATTGTCAAAATATCTGATTTCTTGCACCTGTCCTGGGCATACCCATTGAATCTGATTGGATTGATTAATCTGCCGTTGCAACGCGGTTAAAATGACTCGATGTTCTCCCACATAACCCAGACGATCCATACCTAAATCATTTGGCGTTAAATTCACTACCCACCGATTGGCATCAGATATCTGAATCTGGTTAAACGTGACGATTTGAGGCAGAATTTCTTGCCAAACCCCTAATCGTTCAAAAATCTTCCCAGACATCAAGGTAAGGGCATAGGCTTGGCGCTTAGATGCGGCTTTCTCTTGGGGTTGAGTCTCAATCAGGGTAATGTTTAAGCCAGAGTCTTTTAAGGCACAAGCTAACGTGGCTCCCACAATTCCTGCACCCACAATAGCGATATCGGTTTTGTAGGTTGGGTGAGGGTGAATAGTCGGTTGAGCTGTCAGGGGTGCAGCAATGGTCATAACTCAATTAAAAATGATTTCCTCAATGGACTTGAAGTCAGGTAAGCTTGACATTCATACACTGATTCTCTTCTAGTTATTGTGACGCGAAGTTCTCTTCTGAGCAAGGTAGAGATCGAACTCCCCACTGCTGACTCCCTGACTAAGAGAATAATTTTTTAGGATTGAGCATCCATAGAGTCATGCCATTCTCGGCGTTCCTATTTCTCCGTATTGTCCTCACTCGAATAGTAAAATCATTCCCTTAAAACAGTCTCCTTCTACAGAGCAAAGCGCTGCAACATCTTCTCGAGTTGGGCAACCGTTCCCCTTGGAGAGAGACGGGGTAAGCGCTGAGGAGGATTGCTATCAAGCACTAAAACGGGTATTTCATATTCATAGGCTTGCCACCAAGTGTCATTGGTGGTAATATCCCGAACTTCTAACTCAAAGGTAATATTCTGTACTTGTTCGAGCTTTTCTTGTAATCCTTCACAGAGATGACATTCGGGCTTACTGTATAATATTAAGCGCATGATCGGCAATTTCACAACCCATTACCCTGTGATTATCTCACTTAACGTTCTGTTTCCCTAGCAGAAAGTCACAGGACAAATCAAAAACCTATGGGCACAATCTTAAGGTAAACTAAAGAATGGAGGTCACATCATAAAGGGTATTCAGTCTTCATGACCAATCTGACTGCAACTTTAGGCCAAGTTCACACTAACCTCGACTTACAGGAACTTAATCGCCGATTCAGCCATACCCATCCTTTACATATCATCGGTTGGTGCTTGCAGAACTTTCCTACGGGTTTAGTACAAGCAAGTATTTTTAACGTAGATGATATGGTGATTACAGATATGCTGTATCGCTATCTGTGTCCAGAGCAGAAAATTCCGGTACTGTTTGTCGATACGTTGTATCATTTTCCCGAAACTCTAGCGTTTATTTCAGAGATAGAACCCTGCTATGACCTAGAGCTGAAAGTCTATACAATGGCGAAGATGGCGACACGCAAAGCGTTTGAGAAGTCCTATGGTAAAGCCCTATGGCAAAATGACTTAGAACGATTTATGACTCTAACCCGTCGCGAACCCCTAGAACAAGGACTCAAAGATTTAGGAGCGATCGCCTATTTGACGGGAAGACGACGCGATCAAATGACGAGCCATCATCAGATCAATGTCCTAGAACTCGATCCCATGGGACGGCTGAAAATCAACCCTCTCGCCTACTGGCGCGGACGGGAAACTTGGGCTTATGTCTACGAACATGAAGTGAGGTATAACCCCCTCCATGACCAAGGTTATCCCTACATTAGCGATCGCCCAACCACCTCCTTAATTCCCAAACCAGTCGAAGATGAAACTCTCAAGCGATGGAGAGGTAGTCATAAAACCGAATGTGGGATTCGGTTTTAATGGGTTCTATCTTCATGATGATCGGCGATCGCTCTTCCTTCAAGTCTAGGGAGTGGCGGCGATCGCTGAATTTGCCATCTCGATTAACTCTTCCTTATCTCCAGCTTTCAAGCCCACACGATAGTGTCCTTCAGCTTGTTCCCACATCACCACAGCATCGGAACAATTAGCCCCACAAGTAGCAGGAACAAAATAACCTTTAATTCCTTGTGCCAGAGTAATCGATTCTCCTCCTTCTGGAGCTGTCAACGGCCCCATTTGACCAGACACTTCTCCCCAACGGCAAGCAGTTCCACCATTACAATCCGCACTAAAGGCCAGCAAAACTTGATATTCAGAAGCAGACACTTCTGTCGGGATAGCAAACACTGGAGAAGTTTCCGTCTCTTCAGGAAGCCAACTGGGTAAAACAACTGGTAGCTGAGTCTTCTGGTTCAACTCCGATAAAATTGGTGCAAACACCCCATGGGGAAGTTTAGCCTCAGCCGTCAGAACTGGGGGAGTAGCTCCCCCAGAAAATTCCTGAGATGTTGACACTCCAGAAGAAGCGGAAGAGCGGGAAACGGGGGCATCTTGACACGCAGCAAGAGTGACGACCATCAAAAGAGCCATCCACTTGACAGGAGCTAATCTAAATGTATTCATAGAACGATCGCGATAGACGCTACAGAACTCTGCCATACTCTTCTGCGATCGCCCCAATCAGTCCGGCACGATCTAAACCATTAATAATCCGCCGAGCGCCGCGAAACTCTCTCGTTGCTCCCGCAATAAAATGGCCCAAGCGATATCCCGTAAACGTTCCATCGCGCATTCCAATCACCAGAATCCTGGCAGCAATCTCCCAATCTTTGGCTAAACCAGGATTTCCCACCAAATCAATCCCCAACCGATTTGACCAATCTGTATAATTGCGCCGTCCGGTAATTTGCACAAACCCCCGTCCCTTATAACGAGGCCCATCTCCATACTGAGTATTGCCCAAATCTGAGCGATATTCATAAGCCCAGCCACTGGCAAACTCTTCCATCCATTTACCTAACCGAGATTCATGCTCGGCAGTGGCCAAAATATAAGCAATCTGTCCCTTATCGGTCACATTAGCCGCCTCAGCTTCCCGAATAATCATGGGAATCGAATCCCACGCATACGATCGCACATCGGGATAAGGAATAGAGTAAATCACCTTATCGAGATCGATGGACAACAGTAAATTGCCATAGGGTAAATAGGTTTCTACCTCTTCATCCGATAAGGCGGACCAGGTTTTTTGTCCGGCTACCCCATCATCGACGAGATTGTTAGCTCTCTGGAATTGTTTGAGCGCCGATTCAGTATCATTGCCAAATAGACCATCTAGGGAAGAATCAGCCGGTAACATCTGGGCCTTTTTCAGCAATTCTTGCAGGATTTTCACCTCATCCTTTAAGTCTGTGAATGTAATCCCATCGCCCTTCCGTAATACGGGATAGCGCAGTTTTTTTGGGGTGGCTGACTCTAAAGCTGTCCAGGTGTTTGGCCCGACAAAGCCATCCGCTCTTAAGCCTTTCTTCGCCTGGAATGCTTTGACTGCCTGTTCTGTGCCTGAACCAAAGAGACCATCAATCGGATCGGTCGATTGGAATATCCCTGCTTCCTTGAGCAAGTTTTGCAGGTATTTGACCGGTTCTTTGAGGTCGGGGTAATAGATGCCGTCACCTTTTTGTAAAATGGGCTTGTTGCTGGCCATAATCAGTTTGGGTGGGTGTAGTTGTGATCTCCTTTCAAAAATATACGGTTCTGGGAAAGGGCACAACTGGGTTTTGTCTATTCTCTATGGCCTTATAATTCACCATAAGACGTAATCTTTCACATTCTATGAATCAGTCTCCTGTTGGTATCGGCATTGTGGGCACAGGATTTGGTCAAAAAGTCCATATTCCTGCTTTTGAGCATCACCATCGGACTCAAGTGGTGGCAGTGTATCATCACGATCTAGCCACTGCTCAGAAAATTGCCGCTCAACATCACATTCCCCATGCTGTGGATATGGTGGAGGCGATCGCCAATTTACCAGACGTAGAGGCCGTTAGTATTTCTACCCCGCCTTTCCTGCACTACGAGATGGCGAAAACGGTTCTCAATGCCAAAAAACATTTATTACTGGAAAAACCGACGACGCTTTCCGTTGATTCTGCCCAAGACCTGTACCAATTGGCTCAATCGCAAGGAGTCGTGGCGGCGATGGATTTTGAATTTCGCTTTGTCCCTGCCTGGCAAAGGTTTCAAGAACTTCTGGCCGATCGTTATGTGGGTGAAAAACGGTTCATTAAAATTGATTGGTTGGTTCCTTCTCGCTCCGATCCCAACCGTGCTTGGAATTGGTATTCTCAAAAAGAGAAAGGGGGGGGAGTATTAGGGGCGATCGGTTCCCATGCTTTTGACTATATTGCTTGGCTATTTGGAGACATCAAGCGGCTATCGGCTCGTTTGAGTACTGCGATTTCCCAACGCCGAGATCCAACGACAGGGGAACTCAAACCAGTTGACGCGGATGATACCTGTTTATTGATGCTGGAACTGGCTGATGGTACGCCGTGTCAAGTGTCGCTCAGTTCGGTTGCATATCAAGGACGGGGGCATTGGGTGGAAGTTTATGGCGATCGCGCTACCTTAATTCTGGGGAGTTCCAATCAAAAAGACTATATCTATGGGTTTACCCTACAAGGAGCCAAATTTGGCGAATCCCTGAGCCAACTGGAGATTCCCCAACGGCTAGAATTTCCCCAAACCTATCCTGATGGACGGATTGCCGCTTTTATGCGCGTCGTTGATGCTTGGGTAGAGAGCATCGAAAACTATCCGGAGCAACCCACCGTTCCCACCCTACGAGAAGGGGTATACTCCCAACTGTTGATGGACTTAACCCATCAATCCCATACCACGAATAACTGGGTCGAGGTTATATCCGAACTTCAACGCGAAAAATAGTGGGTTTGTGATTGTTTTCTTCCTGCCAACCGATTGAGGTGAGAAAATCCGGAATTGATTCGGTTTCAACGACATCAACCCCCCATTCACCTGTTTTCAACGTGTCGGGATCGGAACGGGTGGCAGGCGTTTGTTTCTGTCCGGCGAGCACCAGGATATCATAAGAACTCTTTGCGGATACTTTCTGTTCTTTGCGAGTTTCCGCGAGAATTGCAGCGCAGATTTCGCCCACTTGTTGGGGTTCTAATTGTTCCGAGTCAAAGAGAATTTCAACCATCCAATGAGCGTGAGTTAAAGCACGACCTTTGATATCGGCGCGATCGCCCAATCCTTCTAGAAAAATAGCGGCAAATGCTTCCCGGGAGATTTCGGGGACGATCGCATCGGTTAAAGCAAAATTATGAGCGAGGAGCATTCGGCCTTGCCGGCGATCGAGATCCATGATTATCACCCTTGAGTTTGAGACTTTTCGCTCCAGAGTATAGAACAAGGCGGGTTAACAATCAAGGGCGCTTCTATGTAGGGGATTAAAATCAAAATATTGCCCATAATTTATTGCCTATTTTTAAGGTGTGAAATCCCATTTTTTGGGGAAAATGTGGGATTTTTTATCTCATTAATTGCTCGAAAGAGCAATTAATAGAGATGTTCTAAATTGTTGTCGGGCTTTAGCTCTTATTTTCGATTCTGTTCCAACTTGAGTACAATCTCTTGATGAACTGTTCGAGTAATGGGGTAGAAGTACGCTAAGATTGCCCCCAGTACCACACAGGCAAGGGGAAGCAGGGTAATACACAAACGAATCGCTAATAGGGCAGAATCCGGTTGGATAGAAGGGGTCGATCCGGCGATCGCCGATTGATATCCCGACCACTCCAAAATCTGTCCCACCAATGCTAAACCCAGGGCAAGCCCCATTTTTTGTAAAACCAGCATGAAGGAATAGAAAATTCCCTCCCGACGTTGACCCGTTTTCAATTCATCGAGATCGATTACATCAGGGAGCATTGACCACGGAATTAAATAACCCACAGACACTCCAACTCCGGCAATAATCGCTAACAAGAACATTAAGCCCACTTGACCGGGTTGGAGCAAGAATAACCCCAATTCAGCGATCAGCCAAAACCCACCACCAAGATAATAAACGGCTTTTTTACCTAAACGGTAACTGACTTGACTCCACACAGAGAGCATCACTAGAGCTGTTCCTTGTACTCCTAAAGCTGCCAGGAAAAAGAGAGAATCAGGTAATCCCATCCAACTCACCACATAATATTTAAGCACGGTGGCTGTCACTTGAATGGCTAACCAGGAGGATAAATAAATCCCCATGACGAATAAAAAGGGCGTATTGCTAAAAGCAATCTTGACTTGATCGACTAGGGGAAGAGAGACTTCAGTATGGGTGGCTTGTCTTTGTTGTTCTAAGCGTTTTACGGGTTGCCGCGTGCCCCAAACCGATAAATAGATGGGAATTACCGATAATATAGTCGCTAAAGCAGCAAGTACTAGATGTTGGAGTTGCGGATCTTTGATGAGTAAGGAGAGGACTAATCCTAACATTAAGGAAAAGATACTACCACCAATGGAGAAGGTGAAGCGAAATCCATTCAGGGTTGTGCGTTCATTATAATCTGGGGTTAGTTCAGCGGTGAGCGCGACATAGGGCAAGTTCACCATGGTGTAGCCCAGATTGAATAAGATGCTCACAACGACGTAGTACCAAAAAGTGCCCCATTCCCCGAAGGGGGGGACAATCCAACAGAGGAAGAAAAAGAGGCCAAAGGGAATCGCACCCCAAATCATCCAAGAATGTCGTCTTCCCCATCGAGATTGGGTGCGATCGCTTAAAAAGCCAATGATAGGATCGTTAATGGCATCCCAGATTTTACCAATCATTAAGACTTGACCGGCTAAGGCTGGACTGAGACCGGCTACATCCGTTAAGAAGGGTAAAAAGATAAAAACCAGGAGATTGGCAGTAATGGCTGGGCCTAAATCTCCTATGCCATAGGATAGTTTGTGTAGCCAGGTCAAGGGTGATAGCGATGCTTTGCTCTCAGAGGTCATGAGTAAGATATGCTGAAAGTACGCAATAAATATGGGATAATTGGGTCTCCATCTGGTTCGGAGTCCCTGAGAATAAATATTCTATGATGCTCCCTTGATACCCTTCCCTTACACCTGTCATGTCTGATTTATTTGTTTCTTGGTCAGAATACCACCAAAAGATTGAACAATTGGCAGCCCAAATTTATCAATCGGGTTGGGAATTTAATCAAATTGTCTGTATTGCTAAGGGCGGTTTGCGCGTGGGAGATATTCTCTGTCGATTATATCGGAAACCCTTAGCGATTCTTTCTGCTTCATCCTACACGGGCGCGGATTATCAGACACGGGGTCAAATTCAGTTTTCTCGGCATCTGAGCATGACTACTGAGGGTTTAAGTTTTCCAATTTTGTTGGTGGATGATTTGGTGGACTCCGGGATTTCCCTACAAGAAAGTATCACTTGGTTGAAACATTACCAAGAACAAGAACAGGAGGGCGATCGCCCCAATGAGATCCGCACGGCCGTATTATGGTATAAATCTTGCTCGGTCTTTGCGCCGGATTATTATATGGATTATTTGACAGATAATCCCTGGATTCATCAACCTTTTGAAGTGTATGAGCAAACCCCCCTTGAGGAACTGGTGGCGAAATATCAGTAAATTACTCTTACTCTTGAGTCTTCTGTTAGCTGGATGTAAACCCGAATCTCCAGAGATTACCTCCCTTGAGCCTCTCCCTCAAGATCCGTTTATTCAAGTTTATTTTAACGCTTCTGAAGCCTCCAGCTATACGGAACCCTATCGCCAGATTACACGATTAGGCGATAACTTAGAAGCGGTGATTATTGAAGAAATTAATCAAGCTCAAACCAGCATAGATATCGCAGTTCAAGAGTTTCGTCTCCCTCAACTTGCCCAAGCTCTCGCTACTCAAGCCAAAGCCGGGGTCAAAATTAGGATTATCTTAGAAAATACTTATTCGCGCCCTTGGAGCGATTTTACACCTCGCGAAATTGCCCAATTCGATCGTGACGATCAAAACCGATATCGGGAATTTGTGAAACTTGCCGATATCAATCAAGATGGTCAACTTTCTAACGATGAAATTAACCAAAGAGATGCCCTCGTTATCCTGCGCAATGCCAAAATTCCGGTCATTGATGATACGGCAGATGGATCGAAGGGCAGTGGGTTAATGCATCATAAATTTGTGGTGATTGATAACTCTCGGCTGATTGTTGGTTCAGCTAATTTTACCACCAGTGGTATTCATGGAGACTTCTACAATCCAGACAGTCGCGGCAATGCCAATCATTTGCTAACCATACAAAGTCGCGAACTTTCAGAGCAATTTACCCAAGAATTTAATATTCTCTGGGGAGAGGGAAGTTCAGGGATTTTAGACCCTGAATTTGGACTGCAAAAACCCTTACGTTCTGCGGAAAGTCTTGTTGTAGGAAATACTCCAGTCTCCGTTCAATTTTCTCCCATTTCTGGCTCCGAGTTATGGACAAACAGCCCCAATGGTTTAATCGGTAAAACATTGAAAACGGCTCAAAACACAGTCGATATGGCACTCTACGTTTTCTCAGAGCAACCCTTAGCCAATATTTTGCACATCCAACATCAAAATGGCGTTCAAGTTCGGGCGTTGATCGATCGCACTTTTGCCTATCGATACTATAGCGAAGGTCTAGATATGTTGGGGCTGGCGATCGCCCGTCAATGTAAAACCGAACCCGACAACCGCCCCTGGAGAGCCAAGATTACTACCGTAGGCACACCCAATTTACCCATTGGAGACAAACTACACCACAAATTCGCCGTCATTGACCAAAAAACAGTCATTACCGGCTCGCAAAATTGGTCAAAAGCCGCCAATCATAAAAACGATGAAACCGTCCTTATCCTCACCAACCCTACCGTTGCCGCCCATTTTGACCGCGAATTTCAGCGCCTTTACCGCAGCGCCAACCTCACCCTTCCGGAGCGCATTTCTGAGCAAATCGCCCGTCAACAGAAAGACTGTCCCCAAATCCAAGCCCAAACTGACAACCCTATTCGCGGAAAACTTGTTAATCTCAATACTGCTACCCAAGCAGAATTAGAAGCCCTACCCGGAATTGGAGAAACCCTAGCGCAACGCATTATTGCTTTCCGTCAACAGCAACCCTTTACCTCCCTCGAAGATTTAGATCGAGTGTCAGGAATTGGGCCGAGTTTACTCAGAAAATTAGAAGGCCGAGTGACCTGGTAAAAAAGCAGGGATGTTTCATGTGAGAGCATTCCCATGAAATGCCTTAAAAATAGGCGAGAAACGATGAACAATGCTTTTCCCAATCTAGTTAGGGCTTGCTGAATAATAAGAAAAAGTCGGTCAATGAAAAAGTGGCGCAGGAGGTCAAAACCATAGCGAAACAAACTACGGGCATGGCGACCATGAGCTTCAATGATACGAATCGGCGTTTGACCCTGTCGCCAGATTCCGGCCTTCATCGTCGAGACAAATGCCAGGGCTCAAAGAGCTAGAAACTGAGACAGACGCTCTCTATCGGTGAAATGAAAGGAATTCGTCGAGCATCAGGAATGAGAGCCAAGGCTTGCCCACACACTCCCGGTCACCAGTGTCACCAGTGAGGTAGGCAATCTTGACCTGAGGAAAGAGGGCTTCACAGTGCTCCAACAAGTCCATGGGCTCTTCACTGTTACTGTTGCCTTTCTTTTTCTTCAGCATTGTCCACATCAAGGGATAGCCAATGCCCTCATGCACCACAGACAGCATCAGGATATTGAAGTGGGTCTTGCCGAATGACCCGTTCGTCCTATCAATGCTTAACATCCAGGGTTGAGGGATTTAAGCGATGCTCATTACCATCAGTGTGAACTTATCCATCTCCATTTCAGAAGAGCGGAAAAATCGCTGCATTCGTTTACCCCTCTTTTGTCACTCTGCCGAAAGAGGGCTAGAATAAGAGGGAAGGTAAAG
>NZ_CEZBFX010000136.1:0-12090 GCF_982964205.1 Roseofilum sp.
ATAAGACATTAGCTTTTACCTCACTTCCTGAACCACAACAGCTATCGGACAATTCAGAGCAGCTTGCTTTTACCCCATTTTCTGGAGTACAGGAAAATACAGTAACTGAGGAGCAAACGTTAGCCTTTACCTCGCTTCCCCAACCGCAACCATTAGCGGAAAATTCAGAGAAGTTGGCTTTTACAGCTTTTTCTGAGGTAGAGGAAAATGCGGTAACAGAGAACAAGACATTAGCCTTTACCTCGCTTCCTGAACCACAACAGCTATCGGAAAGTTCAGAGCAGCTTGCTTTTGCCTCATTTTCTGAGATAGAGGAAAATGCGATAACTCAGGAGAAGAAGTTAGCCTTTACCTCGCTTCCCCAACCGCAACAGCTATCAGGAAATTCAGAGCAACTCGCGTTTACCCCATTTTCTGAGGTAGAGGAAAATGCGGTAACTGAGGACAAGACATTAACCTTTACCTCGCTTCCCCAACCGCAACAGCTATCAGGAAATTCAGAGCAGCTAGAGCAGCTTGCTTTTACACCATTTTCTGGAGTGCAGGAAAATGCAGTAGCTGAGAACAAGACATTAACCTTTACTGCACTCGCTCAACCACAACCGTTAGCGGAAAATTCAGAGCAGCTAGCCTTTACCGCACTTCCCCAACCACAACAGCTATCGGAAAATTCAGAGCAGCTTGCTTTTGCTTCATTTTCTGAGATAGAGGAAAATGCGATAACTCAGGAGAAGACGTTAGCCTTTACCTCACTTCCCGAACCGCAACAGCTAGCGGAAAATTCAGAGAAGTTGGCTTTTACTCCTTTCTTAGAAATAGAGGAAGTAGAAACGGCTCCGGCAACCCCAGTTTCTCTAAACGCTCAACTGAGTCAAAACGATTCATCGCCATCAGAACCGAGAGTATTAGTAGCAGAAATTGTTGTTAGTGGAGTCGATGGAGACTTAAGAAATCGGGTATTTGATGTCATTAGTACTCAAGCCGGACGGACGACAACTCGGACTCGACTGCAAGAAGATATTGATGCAATTTTTGCCACGGGATTCTTTTCTAATGTGCGAGCAACGCCAGAGGATACCCCATTAGGTGTGCGCGTCACATTTGAGGTAACACCTAACCCAGTTTTACGACAAGTTAATATTAATGCCAATCCAGGAACAGATATTCCTTCTGTTGTTCCCCAAGAAGTGATTGACGAAATTTTTGGCGATCAATATGGCAACATTCTTAATCTACGTCGCTTTCAAGTCAGTATTCAAGATTTGAATACCTGGTATCAAGAGAATGGGTATATTTTAGCTCAGGTGGTGGATGCGCCAGATGTGAGTGATGAAGGTACGGTTACCCTAGTGATTCCCGAAGGGGTAATTGAAGGTATTGATATTGTTTATCTGAATCGAGATGGACAGGATACGGAAGAAGATGGAACTCCTGTTAAGGGCAGAACGCGGGAGTTTATTGTTACTCGACAGCTCAGTTTGCAACCGGGAGATATTTTTAATCGCGATACGATTCAAGGGGATTTACAGCGAGTGTTTGGCTTGGGAATTTTCCAGGATGTGAATGTGACGTTAAATCCAGGAACTGACCCCACAAAGGTGGTAGTGGTGCTGAATGTGCAGGAACAAAATACGGGTTCGATCGCCGCTGGTGGTGGTATTAGTTCTGCCAGTGGCTTATTCGGTTCACTAAGTTATCAAGAAACGAACTTTGGCGGCAACAACCAGACCCTGCGTACAGAAGTGCAGCTTGGTACTCGTGATTTTCTCTTTGATGTCAGCTTCAGCGATCCGTGGATTGGTGGAGATCCTAAACGCACATCTTATACTACGAACGGATTTAGGCGGCGGTCGATCTCCCTGGTTTACGATGGTGATGAAGACCCCATTCGCTTAGATAATGGCGATCGCCCCCGCGTGCTGCGTACGGGGGCAGGAATTCGCTTTTCCCGTCCCTTGGGAGAAAATCCCTTAAAACCTGATTGGCTAGCCTCTCTAGGTATACAATACCAGCGGGTTTCCATCCGCGATGCCGATAACGAACTGACGGCTAGAGACGAAGATGGGCAACGTCTAGCCTTCCATAATACCGGTATTGACGATCTCTTCATGCTCCAGTTTGGCATCGTTAGCGATCGCCGCAACAACCCAGCTCAACCCACCACTGGCTCAGTTACCCGCTTTAGTATCGAGCAGTCTATCCCTGTCACAAGCGTTGTCATGAGTCGTCTGCGGGGAAGTTACACCTTCTTTGTCCCGGTCAAATTTACGGATTTCACCGAAGGCCCCCAAGCCCTCGCATTTCAAATTGAAGGCGGTGCAACCTTCGGAGACCTCCCCCCCTATGAAGCCTTCATTCTGGGCGGTCTAGAGTCGGTGAGAGGCTTTGCAGAAGGAGATCTCGGTAGTGGTCGATACTTCCTCGAAGGTACTGCAGAATATCGCTTCCCTGTAAGCCGACTGTTCGGAGGGGTATTATTTGTGGATGCAGCAACAAACCTCGGATCGGGTAATGCTGTGATTGGTAATCCCTCTGGTCGGCGTGGATTACCCGGTTCAGGAGCATCTGCAGGGATTGGTGTACGCATCAATACTCCCTTAGGCCCCATCCGTATTGATTATGGGTTTAATACGGATGGAGGGAGTCGAGTACACTTTGGGATTGGACAAAAATTTTAATCATGGCGATCGCAACTTCCCTCAACCAACCCTTTACCCAATCGGGTGTCGGTTTGCATAGCGGACTGGAAACCCAAGTCAACGTACTGCCCGCAGAACCCGGAAGTGGACGCTATTTTGTGCGCGTCGATCTGCGAGATCGACCCACAATTCCCGCCAGTATCGAAGCCGTCAAATCTACCGTATTATCTACGGAACTCGCCATTGGGGAGACCAGCGTGCGGACAGTAGAACACCTGCTCGCCTCCCTCCTCGCCCTCGGAATCACAGATGCAAGAATCGAGATCAATGGCCCTGAAGTCCCCTTACTCGACGGTTCAGCCGCGCCTTGGGTGGAAGCCATTCGCGGTCATCAACCGGCCCCTCCCGTCCAATTTCCAGTATCAGAAGCCACCTTAACTGAACCCATTTGGATTGCCGATAAAGATGCCTTTGTTGCTGCCATTCCCGCACCCCAACTGCGCTTTACCTATGGCATTGAATTCGACTTAGCGGAGATCGGTCAACAATGGCACAGTTGGCAACCCGATCGCGAATCCTTTAGCACCACCGTTGCTCCTGCTCGCACCTTTGGACTGGCTCACCAAATTGAAACCTTACGGGCGCAAGGGTTAATCAAAGGTGGTAGTCTGGATAATGCCCTCGTTTGCGGCCCTGAAGGTTGGCTCAATCCCCCCTTACGATTTGCCAATGAACCTGCCCGCCATAAACTCTTAGACCTGGTGGGAGACCTGAGTTTATTGGGAGTTCCTCCTGTGGCTCACTATCTGGCATTTAAGGCCAGCCATCACCTTCATGTGCAACTGGCGAGGAAAATTGCCCAACCGATCTAATCCCTATTGTTTATCGTCTAACCCATGTCCACAGAAACCGAGACTAGCCCAGAAACCCCTGCTCTTGATCCAACCAACATCGTTTTCAGTGTCGAAGAGATTCAGAAAATCATTCCCCATCGTTATCCCTTTGCTCTAGTAGACCGGATCATTGCCTATGAGCCAGGCAAATCAGCAGTAGGACTAAAAAACATCACGTTCAATGAACCCCAGTTTCAAGGGCATTTTCCGGGTCGTCCCATTATGCCAGGCGTACTAATGGTTGAAGCCATGGCTCAAGTGGGAGGCATTGTAGTGGTACAAATGGACAATTTTCCAAGCGGATTATTTGCCTTTGCAGGTATCGATAAGGTTAAATTTCGCCGGCCTGTAGTGCCTGGAGATCAGTTAATTATTACTGCAGAAATTACCAAAGCTATGCCAAAACGCGGTTTTGTGATGATGAAAGGGACAATAGAAGTCAATGGTCAAGAAGTCAATGGTAAACCAATTGTAGAAGGAGAGCTGAAATTTGCAATTTTGAGTGAAGAGTAAATAACGATTTGGTGTTAGCAAGATAAGAGAAATCAGAATGGGGGAGATATGACCACCCTAATTCATCCAACGGCAGTGATTCATAGTGGTGCAAAGGTTCATCCGACGGTGAGTGTTGGCCCCTATGCCGTGATTGGGGAAAATGTGACCATAGGGGCAAATACGACTATTGGCTCCCATGTGGTGCTGGAAGGATGGACGGAGATTGGCGAGAGAAATGAGATTTTTCCTGGAGCGGCAATTGGTTTGGCTCCCCAGGATCTTAAGTATGATGGGGGCCAAACTTGGGTCAGAATCGGTAATGATAATTGTATTCGTGAATATGTGACCATTAATCGCGCAACCGCGCCGGATGAAGCAACAGTAATTGGCGATCGCAATTTACTGATGGCTTATGTCCATGTGGCCCATAATTGCTTGCTCGAAAATGAGGTGATCGTAGCCAACTGCACCGCATTTGCCGGTCATGTGCAGGTGGAATCAAAAGCTAGAATTAGCGGACTGTTAGGAGTTCACCAGTTTGTACATATTGGCCAGATGGCGATGGTGGGTGGAATGAGTCGCATTGAGCGAGATGTTCCCCCGTATATGACTGTAGAGGGAAATCCGGCCCGGGTGCGATCGCTCAATGCGATCGGCTTAAAACGCTCTGGATTAACTCAAGAAAACTTTCGCATCCTCAAAGAAGCCTATCGAATGCTCTATCGCTCCGATCTGACCTTTCAACAAGCCCTAGAGCAATTAAGCACTCTACCGAAAACCGAGCAATTAACCCACCTACACCAGTTCCTGCACCTATCTGTCACAGAAAAAGGCCGCCGAGGTCCCATTCCAGGGAATAGGGAATAGGTTGGAGTAGATGGGTGTATGAGCATTAGACAGTACTCCATAACAGGTGAAACTGCATAACCGTTAAACTTTTTAACGATTATGCGGTAGGTTATCCGGATCTAAACCCATCGCAATCAGGCGCTCTCTCAACTCCTGCAATGCGGTTTGTGCTTGTTCTTTTTCTTGTCGTTCCCACTCTTTTTCCTGTCGTTCCCACTCTTTTTCCTGTCGTTCTCGTTCCATTTCCTCTACTTCTGTAAGAATTAAATTCCCCGACTCGTCATAAAAACGCAGCCATAACCGCTCGATTCCTTTATGACTGCCTTGCCACAATCTCAAGCCCAACCCTAACTCTGCTAACCATAATTCCTGGTTTCTTATCTCTAGCTCTTGATACCCACTTTCGTCTAATTGAAAGGCTCGAAAATAGTCCTGTTCTCGTTCATAAACAATATAGTACGGGACGCGTAGAAATTGTTCGTATACTTGCCATTTTGTCGGCGGTTTTGTCAGGTCTCTACGAGTCGTTTCTCCCAAGTCTTCCCGTTGCGTACTCGGTGACAACAGTTCCACCACGATAAACGGATTCACTTCTTCTTGCCAGACGACATAACTCATCCGTAGTTCTTTCTGTTCATACAATCGAGATACTCCCACGACTCCAAACCAGTCCGGACGTTTGTATCTGTTTGTATTCTCTACATCGTAGTAGAGATTCAAATCCATGGCTGAAAATACCTGTTCTGGGGAATAGGTAGCTGGTTGAAAGGTTTGCTCTAACAGTTGAGATTGTATGGGATGATATTGGTCTGGCAAACCCGATTCTCCTACTTCTTCACTCGGTAAGTCGTACATGGTAGGCAGGTCTTCTCTTTTGGGGGTTCTTGAGATGTTATTCTGCCTTTGGGTTAAGTTAACCATAATTACAGGAAAAAGTGCTTTTGTTCTATACTATCGCTTTAAGAAGTCTATTTATGGACTATTCAAGGAAAGGGTAGAATCCTGTTGTCCCTATTCCCTATTCCCCACTCCCTATTCCCATGACCACTATTTTTATCAGTACCGGTGAAGTCTCAGGAGATTTACAAGGCGCTCTGTTGGTGGAAGCCTTGCACCGTTATGGTTCTCAACACGGTTTGGATCTGGAGATTTTTGCTTTAGGGGGAGAGCGCATGGCTGAGGCTGGAGCAACATTGTTGGGTCAAACCACAGGAATTGGTTCTGTGGGACTTTTGGAGGCGTTGCCTTTTGTGATTCCCATATTGAAGATTCAGGAGCAAGTGAAGCGCTATTTACACCAAAATCCTCCAGATGTAATTATTTTGATTGACTATATGGGGCCCAATTTAAGTATTGGTAGCTATTTGCACCGCCATTTGCCCCAAGTACCGATTGTGTACTATATTGCTCCCCAGGTCTGGGTTTGGTCTCAAAATAAACGCGATACCCAAAAAGTAACTGAAATTACGGATGTGTTGTTAGCGATTTTCCCAGAAGAAGCACGATATTTTCGAGAGCATAAGGTTAATGTCAATTGGGTTGGACATCCTTTAATTGACCGAATGCAAACGTTTCCAAACCGCGATCGCGCACGCACTACATTAGGAATAGGAGAAGATGCAACGGCGATCGCCTTAATACCCGCCTCGCGCCGTCAAGAGGTCACCTATTTAATGCCGGTGATGTTTGCAGCGGCACAACAGATTCAGCAGAAACTACCAGACGTTCAATTTTGGGTTCCCTTATCTCTAGCAGAGTTTCGAGAACCGATTGAAAGGGCGATCGCCGATTTTGGACTGCGAGCAACCCTGGTTGATGACCAAGTTCCCGCCGTTTTAGCCGGTGCAGACTTAGCTATTTGTAAATCCGGCACTGTCAATTTAGAGTTAGCTCTACTCGATGTCCCTCAAGTAGTCATGTATCGCTTAAGTCCCCTCACCGCTTGGATCGCTCGCCATATTCTCAAGCTCTCTTTACCCTATGTCTCCCCCGCCAATTTAGTGGAGATGAAACCCATTGTCCCAGAATTTCTTCAAGAGGCAGCTACCCCTGAAGCTATTAGTCAAACTGCTTTAGACTTATTATTGAATCCCCAGATTCGCCAGGAAACTCAACAAGGCTATGCCCAAATGCGCCAAGCTTTAGGAGAACCTGGAGTGTGCGATCGCGCCGCTCAAGCCATTTTTGATTTTTGGAGATCGGGGAATGGGGAATGGTGACAAGCTAATCATCATCTCTTATTCTTCTTCCCACACTACCAAGACCCATTTTTAATTTTTAATTGCTATCAAGTAGACTCTAGGGTAGACCAGACCTCCAGCTTAGTCTTGACTTTGCGAATCACTTCATCCGTAAACTCAGAAGTCGTCATTTGTCCGCCCAGATCGGGAGTGGCTTTCCCCTCATAAATCGCTTCAAAGACCGACTCATAAATCGAGCGTGAGGCACGATCTCCGGCTGGAGTTTTCACATAGGTCAATAGGGCAGCACAAGCTAAAATCATAGCCATGGGATTGGCAATATTTTTACCATAGAGAGCGGGAGCTGTGCCATGGGGCGCTTCTGCCATCACCGTTTTCACCTGCAAGGTATCGGCATCAAAGCCCATGACTAAACTCTCCGAACCGGCAATACTGCCATACATTTGTAACACCATATCGGAGAGTAAGTCCCCATCCCGGTTGAGAGCAGGTATTACCAACGCTTCGCCGCTATTTTGTAGCAAGAGCGCAAATGTAGCATCAATCAGTAGGGGTTGGTAGGCGACATCCGGATAGCGCTGGGCTGCCTCATCCAGTTCTTCCTTAAACATGCCTTCATAGGTGGCACTGACTGTAAATTTTGGCCCGCCAAAGACTTTAGCTCCCGTCCGCTTGGCATGGGTAAATGTAAATTCGGCTACCGTTCGGCAAATGGAACGACTAATCTTGGAGGTGCGCCAAGCAATTTCATCCCCGGTTTCCGTGGTTTCTCGCCATTCCTTCGCGCCATAGGCATCATCTACAGCCATGCGGACGATGGTAATGGGGGCATAAACGCCACCTACCGGTCGAATCTGGGGAATGCGTCTGCCGGTTCGTAAAATCACCGAGGCTCCCAAGGCATCTCGCAAGATGGCATTGGGGCTACCCACATCACCTGGCGTTTCTGGGGTAATGGTGGCAGCCTTCAAAGCCAGTCCCGTTTTACAGGCAACAGTGGCAGCATCCCAAACCACCTGATTGTTACTGGCTCGACGGTTGTCCAAACTCAAATCATAATCGATGAATTCCAGAGGTTGGCCAATTACCCCAGGTTGCAAGACCCGTAAAGCCTCGGCTAGAAGCTCCTCTCCGGTCTGATCGCCATGCATGACAACGATCGCAGGTGTGGGTTGTTGAGTGGGCATAACAAGTGGTCAATCCTTGAACGGGTTTGCTTTGGTTATTGTCGTCGATGGCGATCGCAGACACTGTAAACGCAATTACCAATTATAGATGTGCGTTCAATATCGTTTTTTCCCTTGAAGAGAGGATAAGTCAAAGAGGGCAGGGAATTTGATCGGATCGTAGCAGAATACGGCTAGGATGAATGTAGTGAAACTCCTTATCAGTTTGTAATGGTGAAAAGACAATTGATTTTGCCAGGGGATCAACGATTATACAAATAATGCAATCTTGAAATTTGCATCAGACCCATCCCACTACAACTCTAGAGAGGAGCCGAGTAACTGCTAAGGAAACAGCAAAATGTTACAGTGCTTGTTAGCCAATACTCCATTAAGAATTATCCTGATTGTTCCTTTTGTGGTACAAATTACAGTAGCAGTTAGTCTTACGGCGTGGCTTTCAATTCGGAATGGACAAAAGGCGGTTGATAATGTTGCTGACGATCTTTGGCAGGAGATCGCAGCCCGAACCGTAAGCTATGTTACTCAATATACTCGAATTCCTCAAGGCGTTATTGCCGATACCCTGGCTCATCAACAGTTAAACCTAACCGATCTAACCGACATAGACCTATTAACTCGGTATCTCTGGCACCAGATGCAGCATCATAAGGGGTTATTTATCACTGCCGTTGGTTATGAAACTGGGGAAGTCGTGGGGGTTGGGGTGACAAAAGAGGGGCAAATGGCCATCCGAGCTATTGACCCTGGCCAAACCCAACTCCATACCTATGCCGTTTCTGGACAAGGCGATCGCGGAGAACGAATAAGCGTCGATAACTTTGACCTCAAGAGTCGTCCCTGGTATCGGAATGCGGTGATGGCTGGCCAGTTGACCTGGACAGACATTTACCCAAACCACGATCCGCCCTTCAATATTCTCAGTGCGGTGAGTCCCTTGTATGATACGGAAACTAAGCAACTGATTGGAGTCACCAACGCCACACTTTCACTCTGGCAAATCAGTAACTTCTTAGAACAGCTCGAAATCGGGCGATCGGGTCAAATTTTTATCATGGAGCGTACAGGCGATTTGGTCGCCTCCTCTACTGGCGAGCCGCTTTCTCAAATTGACCCAACGGTTGAGAGCAAAACGTGGAAGCGATTGAATGCTCTCGAGAGCAGCGATGCACAAGTGAGGCAAACCGCAGAACATCTCATTGAGCAATTTGGCAATCTCCGTCAGATTCAACAAGTCGAACGCACTGAATTCATCGCCAATGGAACACGGGAAATTGTGCAGATTACACCCTTTTCTGACGATTTGGGGTTGGACTGGCTGATTGTCATTGTTGTGCCCGAATCTGACTTTATGGCGCAGATTCATGCCAACACCCGTAATACCCTGTGGCTGTGTCTAGGGGCACTAGCCCTAGCCACTGCCTCTAGCATTCTCACAGCTCGCTGGATTACCGAACCGTTGCTGCGGCTCAACCAGGTGGCAAAGGAGATTACCCAGAAGTCCTTAAGGTCTACATCGTTCCCAGAGGAGATGGCTACCAGCCGTACCCGTGAAGTGAGTGAGTTAAGTCACTCCTTCAAGCAGATGACCCAACAACTCCAGGAGTCCTTTACCGTGTTACAGCAGAGCGAGGCTAACTTCAAAAACGTGGCTGCCAACGTGCCGGGAGCAATATTTCACTACATTTTGTATCCCGATGGTACGGATAAAGTCCTCTATATGAGTCCAGGTTGTTATCAGCTTTGGGAAATTGAAGCCCATATAGTTGAGGCAAATACCAGTATTCTCTGGGAGATGGTTGACCCAGAAGATTTGTCTGGGATGCACGCTTCAATCATGAAATCTGCCCACACCCTGGACAGGTGGAATTGGGAATGGCGCATTACCACCCCATCGGGTCGTCGCAAATGGCTACAGGGAATCGGTCAACCGACCCAGAACCCAGATGGTTCGGTACTTTGGCATACACTGATTCTGGATGTGAGCGATCGCAAAGCGGCTGAAATCCAACTCCAGGATTTAACCAATCGATTAGAATTGGCGACTCGAGCGGCAAAGATCGGGATTTGGGATTGGGATGTGGTCACTAATTGCCTCCTTTGGGATGAACGTATGTATGAACTCTATGACATTCCCCCTGGAGACTTTTATCAAATCTATGAAGCGTGGGAAGCGGCACTGCATCCGGACGATTTGGTGTCCTATCGAGCTGCCGTACAACAAGCGCTCGATGGGGAGAACGATTTTAATTGTGAATTCCGAATCCGATGGCCGGATGGCACGGTTCGCTACATTGAGAGCTTTGCCATTGTCCAGCGAGATGCCCAAGGGCAACCTGTGCGAATGATTGGGGTGAATTTCGATATCAGCGATCGCAAACAGGCAGAAGAACAGTTAATTTATAGTGCCCTTCACGATACCCTCACCGATTTACCCAATCGGGCACTGCTCACCAGTCGATTGGAGTTGGCGATTCAAAGAGCGCAGCGATCGCCCACCTATCATTTTGCCGTGCTGTTCCTCGACTTGGATCAATTCAAGGTGATTAATGACAGCTTGGGGCATCTGGTTGGAGATCAGTTGTTATTGATCGTCGCCCAAAAGCTGCAAAGCACCATTAGACTCACGGATGTAGCCGCTCGTTTGGGAGGAGATGAATTCGTCCTTCTACTCGAACAGATTCCTGACCTCTCAACCGTTATCCATATTGCTGAACGCCTATTAGCCGAGTTTAATCGCCCCACTCCCATCGACGGTCATAACATCTTTGTCACCACTAGCATTGGTATTGTTTGGGGATCAAATACTTACACTGAAGCCTCCGATTTACTTCGGGATGCTGATATCGCTCTCTATCGAGCCAAAGCTAAAGGTCGCAATCGATACGAAATTTTTGACGCTGAGATGCACGTCCAGGCAGTGAAACGCATGACCCTGGAGCATGACCTCCGAACGGCGATCGACCAACAGGAATTTATCCCTTACTACCAGCCTATTGTCGATCTCAATACACGACAGCTCACTGGGTTTGAATGCCTCATCCGCTGGCAGCACCCCATGCGAGGTTTTATCTCTCCTACCGACTTCATTGCCATTGCCGAAGAAACTGGGCTAATCAGCACCATTAGCCAGTGGATATTGCAGTCAGCCTGTGAGCAAGTGGTGATCTGGCAGCACCAATTCCCAGACCTGGAGGATCTCAGAATCAGTATTAATCTGTCGGGACAAGACTTAAGGCAACCCACTTTGGTAGAAATGATTCAACAAACACTCACGAATACTCAGTTGTCAGCGACTTCATTAACGTTAGAAATTACTGAGAGTCTGTTGATTGAAAATATCAAAGCTACTATCCACTTGCTGGGACAATTAAGAGATTTAGGGATTCGCATCAGTATTGATGATTT
Organism: Roseofilum sp.; assembly: GCF_982964205.1. Lineage (NCBI taxonomy): Bacteria > Bacillati > Cyanobacteriota > Cyanophyceae > Desertifilales > Desertifilaceae > Roseofilum > Roseofilum sp. The sequence continues at coordinate 11,673 of NZ_CEZBFX010000136.1, forward strand.
TGGGACTGGGTATTCGTCCCTGAGCTATCTTTACAACTTGCCTGCCGACTATCTCAAAATTGACCAATCTTTTGTCGGGAAAATGCGGCCAGGGGACAAAAACTACAAAATTGTGCAAGCAGTGGTGAGTATGAGCGATCAGTTGCAGTTAGGGGCGATCGCCGAAGGCATCGAAATGGAAGAACAGTTAGCTTGGCTAAAAGCACTCGGCTGCGAATTGGGCCAGGGGTACTTCTTCTCACGACCCCTAACCCCAATCGCCGCGACCGATCTCTTAGCCACCAGACGCACATTGTAAGGGAATAGGGAATAGGAAATTTCTCCGTATCCTCGTGTCTCCGTTTCCCTCACTCCCTCACTCCTTACCATGTGTGGATATCCCTACCTCGAAACCTGACCTAAAACCTGATATATGTGG